>CANHUF010000441.1 GCA_947463715.1 Sphingobacteriales bacterium | reverse complement strand
GGCAAGTATGAAAAAATTCCGGTTGACAAGCTTGTTGGCACCATGGTTGCAGAAAGAATCATTGATCTGTTTTGTCTCATATTGGTAATTTTTTTAACCATTGTAACGCAAATATCATTGGTGGGTGATTACACACAGGAGCTTGTAATTGCATTATCCCACAAGTTTAAATTATCATTGTTCCCTACTTTAATTATTGCAACAATTACTTTTTTATCTATTGTAATTATTGTTAAGTATTTGAAAAAGAGCAATTTAAGATGGGTTATCAACATAAAAACTTTATTTAAAGGTGTAATGGAGGGATTGATGACAATATTGAAAATGAAACATAAATCCTATTTCCTTTTATATACCGTTGGTATTTGGTTCCTCTATCTGGCAAGCATCAGAGTTGGCTTTCCTGCCATTGCGGGATTGGCTCATCTGGGATGGGTTCCATCTCTCACCATACTTACATTTGGAAGTTTTGCCATGATTGCCACTCAGGGTGGCATTGGGGCCTATCAGCTGGCTGTACAAAAAACGCTTGGTTTGTACGGAATCAATGCCCTAACGGGACTTGCATTTGGCTGGTTGCTGTGGGCGGTTCAAACTATTTTAATGCTTGTAACAGGACCTATTTCTTTGCTTCTCCTCTATTTACAGCGGAACAAAAACAATAACAATAAGTTTTAGGCTTTTTACAGATTTTTTATGCTTCCTGTTCGTTATAGTTTAAATTTCATTGTCTAATTTGTTGTTGAAATCATTCATTATGAAAATAAAAGCTACACTGGGAATACTTTTTCTTTGTATTTTCTTCTCATCCAATGTCATAGGTCAGTCTTCAGTAGGACTAACTGGTAAAGAATGGCATTTGGGAGATTTGAATGATAATAAAGTTTATGGAATAAGTCTTGAAAAAGCTTACCAGGAACTTATCAAAGGAAAAACGCCTAAAAAGAAAATAATTGTTGCAGTAATTGATTCTGGTATTGATACATTACATGAAGACCTGAAATCTGTTATCTGGACGAACAGAAACGAAGTTCCGGGAAATGGAATCGATGATGATAAAAACGGCTATGTTGATGATATTCATGGATGGAATTTCATTGGAGGTAAAGATGGTCGTAATGTAGGAAAAGATAGCTATGAAGGAGCTAGGATTTATTACAAGTTTAAAAGCAAGTATGACACCATAACAGATGGAGGGAAATCTCTAAAAGGCGATGATTTGAATAACTATAAGATTTATTCAAAAGCAAAATATCAGCTCGAATTCCAGGCCAAGGAAGCAGCCATGTATGTATTAATATTAAAAGATATAGTTGCCAAAATCCCAGGAGCTGACAGCATATTACAAGTGGCAATGGGGAAAAAGCAATACACTGGCGATGAATTACAAAATTTCAAAACGGATGAATTGGCTGTTTCAAAGGCAAAATCTGTTATGCTTGGATTTTTTCAGCAAACCAGGCAGATGGAAAATAATAACAAGGCATTGATTGCAGATTTGATTCAATTTTACGAAGGAGAAAAATCAAAAGTTGATGCTGTTGAAAAAGAGCCCAGAGCATATAGAGCTGAAGTGGTAAAGGATAACTATAATGATCCTGAAGACAGGTTTTATGGAAACAACGATATCATGGGAACAGACGCATCTCATGGTACGCATGTTGCCGGAATAATCGGAGCAGTTAGGAATAATGGCAAAGGAATAAATGGTATTGCCGATTTTGTTGAAATTTTACCGATCAGGGCAATTCCAGATGGTGATGAACACGACAAAGATGTAGCTAATGCCGTCAGGTATGCTGTTGATAATGGGGCATGGGTTATAAATATGAGTTTTGGTAAAAGCTTTTCTCCTGAAAAAAAATGGGTTGATGACGCCATGCGATATGCCGAGCAAAAAGGCGTTCTGCTTATACATGCAGCAGGAAATGATAATAAAAATATTGATACTGAAGATAATTTTCCTTCTATGAATGAAAATTATGATACAACACGTGCCTTTGCCAATTGGATCAGTGTTGGGGCCAGTGGTGCTAAGGAAGATGAGCTTATTGCTTCATTTTCCAATTTCGGAAAGAGAGAAGTGCATGTTTTTGCACCAGGTGTTAAGATTTATTCAACCCTTCCCGGAGGTAATACCTATGGGGATATGGATGGAACCAGTATGGCTTCTCCTGTAGTTGCAGGCTTATCTGCCTTACTTTTATCCTATTTTCCTGAATTGTCTCCCATTCAGATCAAGGAAGTTATCCTCAAATCTGTTTCCAAACCAACAGGAAATAAATTTATAAAGCCAGGAACAGAAGATGAGTTGGTTGGACTTAATCAATTAAGTGCTACCGGTGGAATAGTAAATGCTTATGAAGCATTCAGTCTTGCATCAAATTTAAAAGGGGATAGAAAAATACCGGAAAGTCAAAATCAATCCAAAAAAGGTATTAAAAAATAACAGATGTCGAACTCCCATGGTCAACTTCAACATCCCCCATTTTTTCAGGGATATGTAAACCTTTCAGGTTCAGCTGAATTATCTGATTTATTCATCCTTTCATTGAGTGAACTGGAAAAGGATCTGAATACATTGAAAGATGCAAATTTCAATTACGCTTATGAAGATGGCAAATGGACAATTGCCCAACTGCTGCAACATTGTATTGATACCGAAATGATTTTTGCATTTCGTGCATTGTGTATAGCTCGAAATGATAAAAGACATGTAAGGAGTTTTGACGAAAATGAATATGCACAGGCATCCCTCAACAATTATATCAAAGATAATTTGCTTGATGCGATGCTGACTGTAAGGAAAGCCTCGCTTTTAATGTTTGATAGTTTCAACCCAGAATGGCTTGAAAGGTCTGCTCTGACAGATTTAAATCAAAGTATTTCCGTCAGAGCACTGGGTCATATTCTAATTGGCCACTGGCGTCATCATAAAAATGTACTTACCAATAGATACGGTGTTAAATTCAGCCAATAATCAAGAACCCTTAACCAGGGTAATCT
>CANHUF010000440.1 GCA_947463715.1 Sphingobacteriales bacterium | reverse complement strand
TGGTGGATGTTTCTTTTATATCCGTAGAAGCGCTCGATAGATGGCATAGGCACAATCAGATCGAGGCGCGATTGGCAGCCTTGTCGTGCTTAGATATTTGCCCAAATGAGGACCCGCGCAGCGTTGCCTCACTAATGAATTGCACACTGTATCGATCCCAAATCGATACAGGCCTCATTAAAACCTGCCCTGCTGTACCGCTCGCGGCGGCACCTTCGTCTCTACACTGAGTCTTCTTTAAAACGCGCCCGTCACGCTCTCGGCGGTCGCGATCATCCAGAAGAACCCCTCACACGGAGACCCCATGTCACCCTCGACCATCCTTGCAATCCACGCTGTTATAGCCCTGTCTTTCGCAGTCCCGATGCTGCTGAGACCGTCGTTCACATCTGGCCAGTATGGGCTGTCTGACGACGCAAGCTCCCGTTACCTTGCTCGGCTGCTCGGTGCCGCCTTCCTCGCCTTTGCGGTCATTGCCTGGATGGCGCGCACCTCAACCGACGTGGCCGCGCTGTCGGCCATTTGCGCCGGCTTCACAATCGGCAGTGCGGCAGGCCTGCTCGCCTCGCTCAAAGGCCAGTTGGGCGGATCGTTGAAGCCCGCGGGCTGGTCCATCGTGCTGATTTATGCATTTCTCACGCTCGGTTACGGGTCAGCCTGGATGGGATTGAGCCGCTGACCCGCAGTGCAGATTTCATCGGAAACAGGCGAGTCGTTTTTAACGTTGGGGGGAACCACTACCGGCTGATCGTCGCCGTCGCCTACCGAACGGGTGTCGATCGGGATGATCCGAAAACTGCACCGAGACCTGCAAATCCCATTCTCAGCGCTTATCAAGGAGCCGACTGAGCGTGTGAAGCCCTAAACACGCGGGAGATCTCTGGGTCATTCTCTCAACCTTTCAGTGGCGCTGGATTTCGGGGCAGGTCACACTCCCACCCGCTCCCATCGTTTCCTGCGCATGAGGTCGTGAATGTCCCGATCGCTCCAGGTCTGGCTGCAGCAGCATGGCCTGTCTCATCTCGCCGAGGTCCTGACCGCCGCATCGGTTGATCTGGACATCCTGGACGCGCTGTCCGAGGCCGACCTCGAACGCCTGGGCGTGAGCCTCGGAGACCGCAAGCGTTTACTGCGGGCTGTGGCTTTGGGCCTGCCAGGCGCCACCACCAGCGCCTCGGCCGAGCGGCGGATGATCACCGTGATGTTCGTCGACCTGGTGGACTTCACCGCCATGAGCCGCGCGCTTGATCCAGAGGATTTGCGCGAGGCCACACGCACCTTTCAATCGGTCTGCGCCGACGCGGTACAACAGTTCGATGGCAGCATCGCGCAATACTTGGGCGACGGCATCCTCGCGTACTTCGGCTATCCGCGTGCCCATGAAGACGATGCCGAACGTGCGGTACGAGCTGCGTTCAATGTCATCGGCCGCGTCAGCGGTTTGCTGGCTGGGCATGGCATCCCAATAGCTGTTCGCGTGGGCATCGCGACAGGCTTGGTCGTGGTGGGCGATGTGGTCAGCGCAGAACTGGTCGCGGGACAGGCGGCTATTGGCGAAGCGCCGAATGTTGCAGCCCGGCTGCAAGCCATGGCCGAACCGGGTGCAATTGTCATTGCGCCGACCACTGAACGACTACTCGGCCAGCGCTTTCGGCTTGAGGCCTTACCGGCCAGATCGCTCAAGGGACTGCCTTCTCCGATGACGGCCTATCGGGTGTGGAGTGAGCAGGCCGTGGTCAGCCGGTTTGAATCGCGGCCTGCCCGGGGGCGGTCTGCACTCGTTGGGCGCGAGTCGGAGTTCTCTGCCCTGTGGCGGGCCTGGCAGGCTGCAGCCGTCGGTCGGGGCAGCCTGTATCTCGTGCAAGGCGAGGCTGGCGTGGGCAAGTCGCGGTTGTGCGCAGACCTTGCAGACAGGCTGGAGGGCATCGAGCATGCGCGGGTGACCTTGCAGTGCTCACCGCATCACACCGCCACACCGATGTATCCGCTGATCCAATACATCGAACAGACGGCCAGCCTTCAGGGGCTTGATGACGGCCCTGAAGAATCAACCAAGCCGACGCGATTGACGCGACTGCGCGCCTGGCTGGAACGAACCCTCTCAGACCAGCCTGCCGAACTGGAGCGCGCGACCGCAGCGCTGGCAGCCTTGCTGTCGATTGCGAACGCACCACCCCTGCCGGGACCACCCGCGCTGCGGTGGCTCACCACGCGGCACTGCCTGCGAACGCTTCTGCTGAGCGCTGCAGCCACGCGTCCATTGCTGCTGGTGGTCGAGGACCTGCATTGGGTGGACCCAAGCACCGAGGCCTGGCTGAAAGAATTGGCGCAGCCGCTCTCCGCTGCTCGCGCGCTGGTCTTGATGACCACTCGGCCCGAGTACCCATCGGACTGGGTTGCAAACGTCATGGCCCTGGACCCACTGGCCCCTGAGGCTGCACATCTGCTGCTGGAAAACACGCTTGAAGGCCGCGAATTGGCGCCAGTCATGGTCGATCGCATCTTGAGCAAGTGCGACGGCATCCCGCTGTACATCGAGGAAATCACGCAATCGGTCCTGGAGGCGGTGGACTCGACTCAAACCGCTACGCTGTCGATTCCCGAGACCCTGCAGGAGTCGCTCACTGCACGCCTGGATCGCTTGGGCAGTGCACGCGAAGTGCTTCAGGTGGGGGCGGTCATCGGGCGCGAATTCACCAAGCCCCTGCTGGCTGCAGTCATGGGTTGGAACGACGATCGACTTGACGCCGCGCTGACTTGGGTCAGCCGATCAGGCCTGGTTCAGGTCATACACGCGAACTCCAGCCCCCAATACCTGTTCCGCCACGCCCTGATCCAGGAGAGCGCCTATTCAAGTTTGCTGCTGGCTGACCGCAAGCAGATCCATGGCAAATTGGCGCAGATCATTGAGACCCAGTTTGCTGAACTCATTCGCCTCACCCCGGCGGTGCATGCCCGGCACCTCACTGCGGCCGGTCAGGTCGACGCGGCAATCGACGCCTGGTTCC
>CANHUF010000439.1 GCA_947463715.1 Sphingobacteriales bacterium | reverse complement strand
CAATTGTTCGGCTATCCATGCGCCAAAAAGGCAGGAATCAGTGCTCACTTTCATGGCACAATGTTCCTGTTTTACTGTAAATTGTTTGAAATGGAAATAATTATTGGCCATGTAAATTCAGAGGTTACCAGGTTGCCCTTGCAGTTGCACTGGCTCGGAGAGAACTAAACTTTCCATTTAAAAAATAATGATAACCGGTCAGTGCAATCATCGCTGCATTGTCTGTGCAGAACTCAAACGATGGGATATGAACTTGCCAATGATACTTGATTGCCATTTCCTGCAAAGCACTTCTTAAACCTTTGTTAGCAGACACTCCTCCCGCCAGGCATATTGCTCTGATGCCAGTTTCAAGACTTGCTTTCTTTAGTTTTTTCAAAAGTATTTTGATAATGGTATGCTGAACAGAGGCGCACAGGTCATGCAGATTTTGCTGGATGAAATCGGGGTTTTGCTTTACTTCTTTTTGCAGAAAATAAAGAACTGATGTTTTTAAACCGCTGAAACTGAAATTTAGTCCTTCAATTTGTGGCTCAGCAAATTGAAATTTTTCCGGGTTTCCTGTAGCTGCATATTTGTCGATCAATGGCCCACCAGGATAAGGCAGGCCCAGCAATTTGGCAGTTTTGTCAAAAGCTTCTCCTGCCGCATCATCAATTGTTTCACCAAGTATCTCAAGATCAAGCGGGGAACGGCATAAAACAATCTGGGTATGTCCACCGCTAACAGTCAGACAAAGAAATGGGAATTCAGGGACTGGTTTTTCAATCAGATTTGAAAGCACATGGGCCTGCATGTGATGCACTCCAATAACAGGAATATGAAGTGAAATGGCAAGAGATTTTGCAAATCCAGCTCCTACGAGCAGGGCGCCAATTAATCCTGGTGCCTGTGTAAATGCAATTGCATCCACATCCTGTAAAGTAATGCCGGCATTTCGGATTGCATCATCAACAACAGGTACAATATTTTGCATATGTGCCCTGCTGGCAAGTTCCGGAACCACACCTCCATAAGCAGTATGGATAGCTTGCGTGGCAATTATATTTGAAAGCACTTCACCGTTTCTGCATATGGAAGCTGAAGTTTCATCACAGGAAGACTCAATCCCCAGTATAATTATGTCCTGATCACCAGTCATGTTGCAAATGTATGAAGACTGGTTTAATCGATAGGTTCAGTAACTGATTATTTAGATCGAATGGCAACAACAGGGTCCATTTTGGCTGCAATCATGGCAGGGATGATTCCAGCCAGAACCCCAATGCCAATGCAGATGCCAAGGGCAAGTGCAAGAATGTTTCCTGAAACAAATACAGGGAAATTGAAAGCAGCACTTAACAGTTGTGCCATTAGCACCACAAGGATAATGCCAATCAATCCGCCAATGATGCAAATAAGTGCACTTTCAAGCAAAAACTCCATCAGGATGGTTCTCTTTTTAGCGCCAATGGCTTTTTTTAGACCTATGACTGGTGTTCGTTCCCTCACGGTTACAAACATGATGTTGGCAATCCCAAATGCTCCTACGATGAGGCTAAGGAGTCCGATCATCCAGCCTCCCAGGTTTACACTGCCGAACAAGGAACTCACGGCCTTACTGAAATCACTGATAGCATTCAAGGCGAAGTCGTCTTCCTCCGTTGGTCCGAGTCTATGTATAGACCTCATCGCACCTTTCAGTTCATCCTTTAGTGCGTCTGTGCTCATGTTCTCTGGTCCTTTCACAATGATTTTGGGGTTGTTGAAACGCTCATTGAAAAGCATTTGCTTCATGAACCTGTAAGAAAGCAGGATGCTCTGGTCAAACTGCCAACCCTCTATAAAGCTTTTTCCTTGTTTTTTTATTACCCCAACAATTACAGCTTTTTTATTCCTGAGGTCAACAACTTTTCCCAATGCTTTCTCAGCTCTTCCAAAAAGCTTTTCCGCGTTGTCATATCCAATCAGGATGCTTGCCGTTCCCTGATCAAATTCTATTTGATTGAGGTATCTGCCATACTGAATCTCCACTGGCTGAATTTTGTCAAACTCTTCTGTTATTCCATGGTAATTGATACCGTCTAACTTGTCGTTCTCGTATTGAATAAATGACTGAGTGGTGAAATTGAAAACGATATTGATATTGGCATTAACTTTTTCGCGGATGAGTTTGGTTTCAATCAACTTTGGACTGGGTCTGTTCACATATTTCCACCATGGATATTCAGCGCCACCCTGATAATCCCATTTGTCGATATAAATAGTGTTTGACCCAAGCGATTTAACACCATCCTGAATATTGCGTTCCAGACTGCTCACTGTAGCAAGCACGCCTATGATGCAAAATATCCCAATGGTAACACCGAAAAGAGATAAAAAAGTCCTGAGCTTATTTTTACCCAATTCCTGTACAGCCAGTTTGAGGGTGGTCCATACAATTTCCAAGGTCTTTCTCATCTTGCAAAATTACGATAATCAGCATTGTGTTGGTTTAAATTATGCTGAAGGGGTGAGGAAAAGGACGAATGGATGATTGACGTGTTATTCCGGTCGTCTATTCCCTAACCATCCTTATCTTTGCAGCCCAATCAACACATGAAATACGAAAACGAAATTAAAAAGAGGAGAACCTTCGCCATTATCTCCCACCCGGATGCCGGTAAAACTACGCTTACAGAAAAATTTCTCCTTTTCGGAGGTGCCATCCAGACCGCAGGCGCTGTAAAAAGTAATAAGATAAAAAAGCATGCTACCAGTGATTTCATGGAAATTGAAAGACAAAGGGGAATCAGCGTAGCCACATCAGTCATGTCTTTTGAGTATAAAGGAATGCTTATTAACCTCCTGGATACCCCCGGTCACAAGGATTTTGCTGAAGATACCTACCGCACCCTGACTGCTGTTGACAGTGTTGTGCTAGTAGTGGACGGCGTGAAAGGTGTAGAAGAGCAAACCAGAAAGTTGATGGAGGTTTGTCGCATGCGTGATACACCTGTTATTGTATTCATCAATAAAATGGACCGGGATGGTAAAAATCCTTTCGATTT
>CANHUF010000438.1 GCA_947463715.1 Sphingobacteriales bacterium | reverse complement strand
TTTCAAGATTGAATTGTTTTGGAATATCCTCGCGGTAGTAGTTTATTCCCCATAGCCATTGAAAGCTAAGCCAGATAACAGCACATATCCAGGCAAGCTGCACTAGGCCGGTACCCAGGAAAATCATTTTACGGGTATCCTGCTTCAACCGTTTGAAAAAAAGAAAAAGAGACCTTATCAGGAGGATGATCAGGGTAATGTAAAGGATATCTCCTATGCTGAAAGGGAATGGGCCCGCCATTCGGCGGGCCCATATTGAAATAAACTTATAAAATCCGTTGGCGTAATAGCGTTCAACCCTGGCAGAGCTGGAAGTGAAGTAGAACGTAAATGAAACGGCAGCTATCGTTAATCCCCATTTCAGCTTAAAATACCTACCCATTACCTTCAGCTTTGTTTTTCTCAAACCAATTCCACCACTCCGTCACCTTCCTCGTGCCTCGTACCTCCTTCCTCGTGCCTCGTGCCTTGTGCCTCGTACCTCCTTCCTCGTGCCTTGTGACTCCTTCCTCGTGCCTCGTGCCTGTGCCTTGTGCCTCCTTCCTCGTGCCTCGTGCCTGGCTGTTTAATTAATTCCCATTCCTAAATATCATCCTCATACCACCGCCGTTTTCCATGGCGCTCTGTGGCTTGATATCAAAGCCTTTGGGTATTTCGAAGGTCTTCGCATCAATATTGGCATCCGGCTGTGCCTTCAGAACCGTCATGTGAATCTTAAAACCATTGCCTCTGGTCATTTCATATTCCATCGGGAATCCCTCAATCAGCTCCAAACCCTGAATTCCACCCATCATCATACCGCCACGGCCACCGCCGAATCCACCCGGATTGGCACTTGCCTTAGTAGAATTGGTAGCTATTTTGAAAGAAGGGTCATACCATATTTCACTTTCAGAAACCTGTCCGTTTTGTCCGGCTGTCTTGATGGTAACCTTCTTACAAGTTACACCTGATACCTTTTTGGTTTCTTCTGAGTAGATAAGCTCTGGCTTGTTGTCGCGGAAAGTCAATCCCAGTAAAGCAAGTGAATCGCGTCTGGCATTGCGCATGGAATCACCTCTTGCCTGGCGCTGCTCAGCTTCTGCATCAGTTGAGAAGAAGCCGGTTTTTCTGCCCATAGCCTCAATAAGGGTAGTCGTTTTTTTATTGATACGGTCGGTTATAACTACATTGTTACCGAAATCTGAAAGGCTTTCAATCTTCATGAAATCAGCTGTGTAATACATGGTTGTGGTGGTCTCCATGTCTCTGGGCATGGTAAAACTCATGCCTTCACCACCTCCGCCACCCGGACCACCACCTGGTCCGCCTGGTGTAAAGTTTTCAGGAAAAGTGATTTCAGTCTTTGCTTTAATGATGGCTTTTTCAACCACCTTGGGTTGTGCAAAGGCAACCGTTGTTGTTAAAAGTGCGAGCAATGTTAATGATTGTTTCATATTGCGTTTTTGAAATGTTCGCTTGTTAATATTAATAAGATGTCAAAATTACTACTATTCTTTTGGTACTTGTGTTAAAAAGGATAAACGGCATTCGCTGAACTGACGTAAATTGTCCTATCAAAATTAAAACCATTTCTGATGGGAAATGTTCAAAAGACCCGCTGGGGCATACTTGCATGCGGAAGAATAGCCAGGAAGTTTGCGGATGACCTGAAGCATGTTGCAGGAGCAGAACTTATTGCTGTCGCATCACGCGACCTGGAAAGGGCAAAGGCCTTTGCCGAATCATTTCCTGCCAGGCATGTACTTGGTTCCTACGAAGAACTGGTTCAACTGTATGATGTGGATGTTATCTATGTGGCTAGTCCGCACAGTCATCACTTCGAGCATACCATGCTTTGTCTGGATCACGGAAAGGCCGTGCTGTGTGAAAAGGCTTTCGCCATAAACAGTGTCCAGGCAGGTATGATGGTTGACAAAGCCCGTGAAAAAGGTGTTTTTCTGATGGAAGCGCTCTGGAGCAGGTTTCTGCCGCATTATATAAAGGTTAGGGAAATGATTGATGCAGGCATGCTGGGTGAAATGAAAGGGATATTGGCGAACTTCGGATTCAAGCCTGCAGATCCTGTTCCGCCCAGACTTTTTGATCCTGCCCTGGGTGGTGGAAGTCTGCTTGATATCGGTATTTACCCCGTCTTCCTGGCACAGTCAATTTTAGGGGTGCCGGAGAACATTATTGCCCATATGGACAAATCTTCAACTGGTGTTGATGAGCAATGTTCCATCATCTTCCAATACCCCAATGGAATCACCGCCACACTTTTTTCAAGCCTGGCTACTAACCTGGAAACAGATGCAGATATTTTTGGAAGAAGTGGGCGTATCAGGCTGACTAACAGGTTTTATGAACCATCCGCATCCATTCAATATTATCCGGGTATTGTCTCTACCCGTACTGAAATTCCGGTTGAACGGGAAGCCGGCTGGGGGTATCAACATGAGGCCAGGCATGTGCAGGAATGCCTTTCACTTGGACTTACAGAAAGTCCGGTTTGGGGTTTGGATAAAACACTTGAATTGATGCAAACGCTTGATAGAATCAGGGCTGCGATGGGGCTGGTCTATGAGGTGGATAAGAACTGATTATTTCTCCAGTGAACGAATATATTCTGATGGGGTTCCACCATGGAACTTCTTAAAGGAGAGGTAAAGGTGATGCCTCGAGTTGAATCCAGACATAACAGCGAGGGAGTCGATGGTATGATTACTAAATTTGCCTGTGTTTAGCAGGTCAATGAAATATTCTATCCTGAACCTGTTCATCAGGTCAGTGTAGTTCATGTTGTATTTTACATAGAGGTAATTGCTAAGCTGCTTGCTGGACACATTCAGTCTTTTGCACAAATCTTCGGGTGAAGCATTTTTCTGGAGGTAATAGACCTTTGTAAAAAAGACATTGTGGAATTCATCTTCTGAAATATCAAGCGACTCCTTACGGGTAAATGACTCGTTCAGGCTGATGTTAAGCTTTGTTCTGTTCATGAATCTGGGGCGGAACAGTATAAGTAAAATAGTGGCAAAGTGACCTGTAAGAATCCCGACTTCT
>CANHUF010000437.1 GCA_947463715.1 Sphingobacteriales bacterium | reverse complement strand
GAAGAATAGGGTGGTCTGCCGACTGTGCCTGAAAGGTTACCTGCCTCAGTGTTCTCCTGGCATCTTTTGCTGCCATCTCTATTATTTCATAGAATAAATCGGGTGGCACGAGGTGTGTGCAGGAAGAAGTTACCAGAAATCCGCCGGGCCTGATGAGTTTCATGCCCCGTAAGTTGATCTCCTTGTATCCGCTGATGGCCTTCTGTATGTTATCCCTGGTTTTTGTGAAGGAGGGTGGGTCAAGCATCACAACATCCCACTTCTTCTCTTCCTTGCTCCATTGTTTTAAGGCATCAAAGGCATTAATGGCCTGAAAATTGATGTTTTTCAGGTTGTTCAGGGCTGCATTTTCCCTGGCTTGCTGAACTGCATTCTCAGATATATCCAAACCCAGCACACTTTTGGCACCATAATGGGCCGCATGTATTTCAAATGTACCGGTATAGCAAAATGCGCCGAGTACATCCGCATCTTTGACAATATGTCTGATGGCCCGCCGGTTATCACGCTGGTCAAGAAAATATCCGGTTTTTTGTCCCCTTTCCACATCAACGATGAAATTCAATCCGTTTTCTGTGATGGGAATCCTGGTGTCAAAAGGAGCTGAGAGAAACCCCTTCTTTTGTTCCATGCCTTCAAGTTCCCTTACTGGAACGTCGTTGCGTTCAAAGATTCCTTTGGGTGAAAAAATCTTTTCAAGTGCTGAGACAATTTCAGGCTTCCAGCGGTCTATACCCAATGCCAGGGTCTGGATTACAAAATAATCGTTGAATTTGTCAATGATAAGCTGGGGAATGCCATCGGCTTCGCCAAAAATCAGCCTGCAGTTTTCAACATAACCAATCCTCTTCCTGTATGCCCAAGCCTTAGCTATTTTATCATAAAAAAACTGTCCGTCAATAGTCTCTTGCTTATCTCTTGTAAGCAGGCGTACAGGAATCCTGGATTGCGGGTTGACATATCCCTTTCCAATGAATTTTTTATCAAAGGTCAGCACCTCAGCTATCTCTCCTGCTTCCAGTTCATCGTCCATCAAATCTATTTCATTGGAGAATATCCAGGGATGCCCGAGTAGCACCCGATTGCCGATTTTTCGCTTTAAAACCACTTTCTTCATACTGCAAAGGTAATCTTTCAGGGAAATGACGGAAATTTGCATTGCTGAAAACAGAAAATCAGACAATTTGGCTTGTCAATAGCCCGTGGCAAGACATTTGAGCAGTGAATTTTGCAAAATTATATTACCATGGATGAAAAAGAAATGCAGCACAACCCGGAAATAGCTCCAGAACAATCCGCTCAGAGCGAAAATTTGTCGGAAGATTCAAGAGAACTGGATAACCTTCAGAAAGAACTTCAGGAGCAAAAAGAGAAATATATCCGCCTCTACGCTGATTTTGACAATTTCAAAAGACGGAATGCCAAAGAACGTGTGGAACTTATTCAGACTGCTGGGCGTGAAGTAATACAATCGATGCTCGAGGTAATGGACGATTGTGACAGGGCTGAAAAGCAGATGCAGAAAAGTGACGACCTCAAGCAAATCAGGGAGGGAATCCAGTTGGTTTTCACCAAATTCAGAAATACCCTGCAGTCAAAAGGGTTGAAGGATATGAAAAGCATCGGAGAAGAGTTTAATCCGGATGTTCATGAAGCCATAACCGAAATACCCGTGCCTGATGAAAACATGAAAGGTAAAGTGGTTGATGAAGTGGAGAAAGGGTATATGCTGAATGATAAAATTATCCGTTTTTCAAAAGTTGTGGTAGGCAAATAAGCGTTAACCTTAAATTAGAAGCATGTCAAAAAGGGATTATTACGAAATTCTTGGTGTTACCAAATCTTCCACTGCTGATGAAATAAAGAAAGCATACCGCAAGGTGGCTATGCAGTTTCATCCCGACCGTAATCCGGGCGATAAAGCTGCAGAAGACAAATTCAAAGAAGCTGCTGAGGCGTATGAAATTCTGAGTGATCAGGATAAGCGGGCTCAATATGACAGGTTCGGACATGCTGGGATGAACGGAAACCGAGGTTTTGGCGGTGGTGGACAGGGGATGAATATGGATGACATATTCAGCAATTTCGGTGACATTTTCGGGGATGATATTTTTGGCAGCTTTTTTGGAGGTGGTGGCAGACAAAAGAGTGGTGGTCGCGCAAGGGGTACCCGGGGGAGTAACCTGAGGATCAAACTCAAAATGAATTACGAGGAGATTGCAAAAGGGGCCAGTAAAACCGTTAAGGTAAAAAAATATACAGGGTGCACTTCCTGTTCAGGCTCAGGAGCCAAGGATAAGAATGCTGTTCAAACCTGTTCAACTTGCAATGGTAGTGGACAGGTCAGAAAAGTTACCAATACCTTCCTTGGTCAGATGCAAACCGTTGGTACATGCCCCACCTGTAATGGCGAGGGTTCTACCATAACCAGTAAGTGTACCTCATGTAAAGGAGAAGGCCGTGTGTATGCTGATGAAACTGTAAACATTGATATTCCTGCAGGTGTTGCTGATGGTATGCAATTGAGCCTGGGTGGGAAAGGAAACGCAGGTGAACGGGGTGGTGCGAATGGAGACCTTATTGTTGTAATAGAGGAAGAAGCCCATGCTGAGCTTCATCGGGATAACCTGAATGTTATTTTCGACCTGCACATCAGTTTTCCTGATGCTGTGTTCGGAACGCAGATAGAGGTTCCAACAATCGACGGCAGGGCTAAAATTAAAATACCTCCTGGTACGCAAAGCGGTAAGATTTTCAGGTTAAAAGGAAAGGGTTTTCCTTCCATAAACTCTTATGAAAAGGGAGATCAACTTATTCATGTAAACATCTGGACTCCTCAGGAGCTCAATGCTGATGAAAAACAGCTGATGGAGAAACTGAAGGATGCCAAGAATTTTCAACCAGCTCCTGATAAGAATGAGAAGAGCTTTTTCAATAAGATGAAGGAAATGTTCGGATCGTAAATTAATCTGCGAGTTGCATGATTTTGTTCAGGTTTCGGCCAAAACCATTGTAATCAAGTCCGTAGCCTACAACAAACAAATCAGG
>CANHUF010000436.1 GCA_947463715.1 Sphingobacteriales bacterium | reverse complement strand
ATTGAAACCATCTTAAAGATTTTCAGTCAACCAGGACTTTCATCATTATTCTTTAATATCAGACAGAATCCAGTTCCGTTAACTGCAAACGCAGATAGAATATTGGCACTGTCTTCCAGCTACATCGCAACCATAGATGCTGTCATTCATTTTTTACAGGGTAAAAATCCAATTTTAGCATACCATATCGTACAAAGAAAATTTCTTCCTGAGGCATCCCGTTTTCAACAAACAGAACAAGTGGAGTGGGCATTTGGCTCAATGGGTATTCAGGATTGGGCAAAATTTCTTTGCACCATGTATCTCGAGGATTTATCTGATTTCATACAGGAAACTACTGATCCCTATTTTGGTTTCAGCAGATATGCTGAAAAACTTGGCAGAAGTGCAGCAAGTTTTGATACACTCTATGAAACACTGAGTGCACCTGAAACTTATATTGATGAAGTTTACCTGTCTATTCTCGACAAAGAAATAAGTAAGTATGAGCCTCACCTGATTGCGCTAACTGTACCATTTCCCGGAAATCTTTATGCAGCATTGAGATGCGGAAAATGGATCAAAGAAAAACACAGCAATATCAAGATTGCAATGGGCGGTGGTTTTCCGAATACTGAATTAAGGTCCTTGTCTGATCCAAGAGTATTCGAATTCCTTGACTTTATCACCCTGGATGACGGGGAAGCTCCGGTTGAAAATCTGGTTAATTTTATTAATGGTCAATTAAAACCTGAAGATCTCAAGCGGACATTCATGCTGGAAGATGGTATTGTAAGTTATAAAAATAACAGTGCCTGCAGGGATTATAAGATGTCTGAAACTGGCACACCTAATTACCATGGTCTGCCTCTCTCTGATTACATTTCGGTGTTGGAAATAGCCAATCCCATGCATAGGCTCTGGAATGACGGCAGGTGGAATAAGTTAACCATGGCACATGGGTGCTACTGGGGTAAATGCACATTCTGTGATATTTCCCTTGACTATATAAAACTTTACGAGCCCGTTGCAGCTTCACTATTATGTGACAGAATGCAGGAAATGATTGCCAATACTGGGATAAACGGATTTCATTTTGTTGATGAAGCAGCTCCGCCTTCACTTATGAAAGCCCTTGCAATAGAAATTCTCAGCAGAAAGATGGTAGTAAGCTGGTGGACAAACATCCGTTTTGAAAAAAGTTTTACAAGAGATCTCTGCCTGCTACTCCGAGCCTCGGGTTGTATTGCAGTGAGTGGCGGACTGGAAGTTGCTTCAGATCGTTTATTGCAATTGATTGAGAAAGGAATTACCATTGAACAGGTAACTAAAGTGAACAAACACTTTACAGAAGCCGGGATTATGGTTCATGCCTACCTGATGTATGGATTCCCCACCCAAACTATTCAGGAGACAATTGACTCTCTTGAAATGATCAGACAAATGTTTGCAGCCGGAGTTTTGAAGTCTGGCTTTTGGCACCAGTTTGCCATGACCGTTCATAGTCCGGTTGGATTAAATCCAGCAAAATATAAAGTCAAGAAGAATTCTGAATTAACTGGAACCTTTGCAAATAATGATGTTGAATACAAGGATTCATCAGGCATCATACATGATAAATTCAGCTTTGGTTTAAAGAAGTCGTTATTCAACTATATGCAGCACACGGGTTTTGATGAACCACTACAAAAATGGTTTGACTTTAAAATCCCTTCAACAACCATTAAGCCTGATCATATTGAAAACATTTTAAATGAACAGGAACTTCCCCTCTTCAGATCAAATGCAAAAGTGTTATGGTTAGGACAGTTGCACAAATCAGCATATTATACCAAATCAAAGAAGGGATTACAAAGGGAGATGGCAACAGTTCAACTGATTAATAATTACACAGAGGTGAGTTTCGATATCTCAAAACCACAGGCAGATTGGTTTCTGAATATACTTCCCAGATTATCAGACCTTTCAAAACCATTAAATCTTGAACAATTGAAATCTGACTATGAAAGTCAGGGTCTGGAAGATTTTGAATTGTTTTGGGATAACAAACCAATCAATACCCTCTACAAAGTTGGTTTGCTGGTAGTCTGAATCCACTTATTCAAGCTTCCGCTCCAGTCCCCATGCTCTCCCTTTGTCAATTGCAGGTACACCATCAGTTAACCAGATAGTGGGTTTCTCCCCTTTCAGCAACCAGTCAAAAAACTGTTGTTCCCTGATTTGGATATCTTTTCTGTTTTTTCTTTCAACCAAATTGTGTGCTTCGCCATTGTAATTCAACATCCAGACCTGCTTTCCTAATCTCCTCATTGCAGTGAACAATTCAATTCCCTGATACCAGGGAACTGCTCCATCATTATCATTGGCCATAATTACCAAAGGCGTTTTTACTTTAGGCAAATAGAATAGAGGTGAATTTTCAATATATAAATTTGGCTTTTCCCAGAGTGTTGCTCCAATCCTGCTTTGTGATTTTTCATATTGAAACTGACGATTCATACCACTCTCCCACCTTATTCCACCATAAGCGCTGGTCATATTTGCAACTGGTGCACCTGCCCATGCTGCTGCAAAAACCGGTGTTCTTGTAATGATATGTGCTACCTGATATCCACCCCAACTCTGACCCTGAATACCCATTTTGGTACTGTCTACCCAACCCTTTTTAACCAATGCCCTGGCGCCACTAACCACGTAATCATATGCCGCCTTGCCTGGAAACCCTTTTGTATACCGGATATCAGGAGCGAGTACAATATATCCCCTGCTAACAAAGAAGGGAATATTCAACCTGCTCGGTGTTGGAGCCGGCGGCAGGTAACTGTACAACCCATCAGATAAAGTTTCATAAAAGTAGGCAATCATCGGATACTTTTTCCCAGGCTGGTAGTCTGCTGGTTTATATACTATTCCCGATGCCAATTTCCCATCATATGCTTTCCAGCTGAATAACTCAGCAGTCATCCAATTGTATTCTTCCTGCTGTGGATTGATAGCGCTCATTTGCCTGGCCGCTGATAAATTATTGCTGACAAATACATTAGGAGACTGCTTAAAACTCTCTGAAATATAGAGATAAGCATCAGT
>CANHUF010000435.1 GCA_947463715.1 Sphingobacteriales bacterium | reverse complement strand
CAGGATGATTGAAAGGGTAGAACCTTTCTTCAACGGTGGACTTTTACTTGAAATAAAGGGTGGAGAAAAAATTGAGGTTTCAAGACGCCAGGCTGTTCGTTTCAAGGAAATGATGAGTCTTTAGTAAGTTTTCAGTTACAGGCTGTTCCGACCCGTGATTTAATGCTATTTTTGCATAAACACATTAGCTTGATTTCGATTGATAGTATTCTCATCAGTGATGATATTGTAGAAGACCAGTTTGTCTGTGACCTTTCCAAATGCAAGGGAGGTTGTTGTGAAGATGGTGATGCTGGTGCTCCCCTTACTGATGAAGAGTTGGATGAAGTGAAAATAGCTTATGAAAAAGTGATGCACCTCATACCCAAAGAGGGCATAAAGGAGATTGAGCGAAATGGACTTTACCGCTATGACCGCGAATTTGGTTGGGTAACGCCTACGGTCGATGACAAAATCTGTGCCTATGGATTCAGGGATAAGCAGGGTGTTATCAAGTGTGCTTTTGAAGAAGGGTATAACCAGGGATTAATTAGCTGGAAAAAACCCATATCCTGTCATCTTTATCCCATAAAAAGAAGCAAGAGCAGGTTTTCTGCACATGAGTTGCTCAATTATGATCCGCGGGAAGGTATGTGTAGTCCCGCTTGTGCTTTGGGTAAAGAGTTGAAAGTGCCTGTTTACAAATTCCTCAAAGATGCACTGATCAGGGCTTATGGAGAAGGTTTTTATGATGCATTGGATCAGGTAGCAAAGGATTATTTTAAAGTTGATCAAAAAGAACAAAATAAATAATCATGTCATCAGTCGTATCCACATTCAAGGAGAAAAGTGCCGTCAAGGCTGCTGACCTCAAGCACCGTAAAACCATTAATTACAATATTGGTAAATACAATGCGGTTGTACCAGTTGGAAAGCGACAGTTTTCAGACCTGGAATTTGCCAGAAAAAAGGCTAAGAATACCAAGTGGAAAGCCTTGGAAACACTTGACATTCAGCTTGAGAAATTTGAGAAAAACCTGCTGGCAATGGGAGGCAAAGTGATTTGGGCTGTGGATACAGCACAGGCCTGTGAAGCTATATTAAAAATTTGCAGGGACCGTAATTGCAAATCTCTTGTTAAGTCTAAAAGTATGGTTACTGAGGAAATTCACCTGAATGATTTCCTTCAACAAAATGGTATTGAGAGCGTTGAAACAGATTTAGGTGAATACATACAGCAGCTGGATAATGAACCTCCTTACCACATCGTTACTCCTGCCATGCACAAAAGTAAGGAGGATGTTGCGCGTGTTTTTCATGAACACCTGCAAACTCCGCTGGACCTTACGCCCGAACAACTTACTTTGGTTGCCCGGGAAAAATTGAGAAAAAAGTACAGAGAAGCAGAAGTTGGGGTTACAGGAGCTAATTTCATCATTGCTGATACAGGCGGCATTGCCGTCACCGAGAATGAAGGGAATGCCAGGCTGAGTGCATCCTGGCCAAAAACACATATAGTTGTTGTTGGTCTGGAGAAAGTCATCCCCAGTATAAATGATCTTGCCCTTTTCTGGCCATTGCTTTCAACGTTTGGAACTGGTCAGCAGATTACAGTATACAATTCAATCATAAACGGACCGAAACAATCAACAGAATCAGACGGACCGGAAGAAATGTATGTTATTCTGTTGGATAATGGACGCACACAGGTTTTACAAGACCCAGTTTCCAGGGAAAGTCTTTATTGTATCCGTTGCGGTGCCTGTTTGAATGCTTGTCCCGTTTACAAGAATATCGGAGGTCATGCGTATGGTACAACGTATAGTGGACCAATCGGGAGTGTTATCACCCCTAACCTGAAGGAACTGGGTGAATGGAATCACCTGAGTCATGCATCTTCCCTTTGCGGTAACTGTACAGAGGTATGTGCCGTAAAAATTAACCTGCATGAATTGCTGCTACATAACAGACATGAAACAGTAACATCCGGAAAGGGATCTGCAATGGAAAGTATAGCATGGAAAGCATGGCAAACTGGTATGCTTCACCGGAAAATGATGAACATGGGGAATCACCGGATAAAAAACTGGATGGTTAACAAATTATTTAAGGGGTGGACAGGCCACAGGGCGGATTTGAAATTCCCTGCCAAGTCCTTTAATCAGCAATGGCGG
The DNA here is from genome assembly GCA_947463715.1 of Sphingobacteriales bacterium. GTDB lineage: Bacteria > Bacteroidota > Bacteroidia > Chitinophagales > Chitinophagaceae > Pollutibacter. Next base: position 920 of record CANHUF010000435.1, on the reverse strand, counting down.
GAGATGATTTCCTGAGCCTGATTTTCCTTCTGAAACTGTTGTTTACAAGATAAACGCCAAGCAGTGTGGTGATTGTTCCTGCAATGACAAATGGTGTGAGCTTTTCATTCATCAGCAGATCTCCAAGCAAAATTGCTACTATGGGGTTTATGTATGCGTGGATGGATACCAAGGTAGCGGGTAGCCTTTTGAGTGCATAAATGTATGCTCCGAAAGCAATCACTGATCCTATTACCACAAGATAAGCAATTGAAAGCCATGCATCTGTTGGGATTGAAAAAACGCTTACAAAATTCCCTGAAGTATAAGAATAGGTGTTAAGAATAATTCCGCTGATAAACATTTGCCAGCCCAGAGAAAAATAGGGGTCAAGGTCTTTGGCCTGTTTAACGGTTAGTAGTGTAGCAACAGCCCATGTCATGCTGGATATCATCCCAAACAAAATTCCATAAGAAAAGTCAGTGTACATAACATGTTCAAAGTAGTCTGAAAAAGTTATGACAACGCCCGTAAAGCCCAGTAAAATGCCAGCAATGGTTTGTTTTTTGAAACGGATGTGTTTAAAGATGAAAAAGCTGAATATGATTACCCATATGGGTGCAATTGCTCCCACAACTGAGCCTAGTCCGCTTGGCATGTAAACAACTGAAAGCACACTGAGTCCATTGCTCAGTACAAACATCAGAACAGACATCCAAAGCAGCCGCCACCATTGGTGTCTTTGTGGAAACATCTTTCTTATAAAGGTGAAATAGGCAACGTATAACCCGCCACCAATCAGGTGTCTTAAACCTGAAAGCTGGAGTGCTGGTATATGTTTGACACCTATTTTTGAGGCCATCCAGGTTGTCCCCCACAAAATACAAACCAGTGCTACAGCCCACATGGCCTTTCTCCTGTTGGCTCTTCTCCTTTTTTTT
>CANHUF010000434.1 GCA_947463715.1 Sphingobacteriales bacterium | reverse complement strand
GACCGGACGGGACTCGAACCCGCGACCTCCGCCGTGACAGGGCGGCATTCTAACCAACTGAACTACCGATCCAATCAGTGATTCACATTCGGGTTGCAAATATACTTATTTTCCTGATGAAAAAAAATTTAATTGATTTTTTTAATGCCTTTCATGAAAATAGATGGCTGTTTTTTTCTTTGTAGCCAAGATATAGGTCAAACCAGTTGTTAATTTTTCTTGTTAACTGCAACTGTGTTGATAATTGTTCAAAAATTTTGTTGTTGTCTTTGAATTTGACCTGCATTGAACGAATCGACAACGCTCCGGCAGATTTTGAAAGTTTTTGTCCGGATGCATCAGTGATGATCGGGTGATGGAAAAAGATTGATTTTTCAAGTGACGTTAGTCCTATTGACTTTGCCAGGTGCAGCTGAAGAAGTGTTGATTCATAGAGGTCCGCTCCTCTTACGATGAGGTTTACTTTGTAATAATTGTCATCCAGCACTGATGCAAGGTGGTAAGCAGGCATTCCATCTTTTTTCCTGATTACAAAATGCTGTTGGCTTTCAATAAAACTGTGACAGATGGTTCCTTTGGCGTAATCCTGAAGATAGACCTGTTCTGTTATGGATGGTTTCCAGCGCCAGCATACATCATCACGGTCTAAATCAATCTTTTTGTTCAAACAGGTTCCGGGATAAATACCGTTATTGGTTTCACCAACCTGCTTTCTTGAACAATTGCAGGCAAATACCAGACCTGAGTTTTTTAATGCCTCCAGCGTTTGATTATAATAATCCAGTCTGCTTAACTGTGTCCAGTTGGCCATAAAGTCATCAGTATCGGCAGGGCCTTCTGTCCAATCTATTTCCAATAAACGAAGGGTCTCAAAAATATTGTTCAGATAAGGTTCCCTGACTCTATCCTGGTCGAGGTCATCAATCCTGAGTAATACTTTAGCCCCCAAATCCCTGGCCAGGCCAGCTGTAATGACAAATGAAAAAATATTGCCGGCATGCAGGAATCCACTCGGAGTGGGTGCTATCCTAGTTTTAATTGGATGTAGAAAGTTTTGAAATGAATTTGGTTTAATGAACCCTGGCATTTCATAAAAATAAGGAGGAATTTAATGTTGATTTACAATTCATCCATCCCCATCAGAAAAAGATAGCATTTTGATAGATCATAGCCCTGTCATCCCGAGTACTCGGGACGGGTTCGAGTCCGGTCCGGTCCGCAAAAGCCCTTGAATATCGCGGGCTTTATTTATAGCATAAGCATTATATTCAGATTGAAAAATCTTAGATTTTTACTTCAAAAAGTTTTTCAGGTTATACGAAACTTCCTGTAAATACGAATTGCCAGCATCAGCACTACAATCAATAACAGTAAGGCAACTAATCCCCATACTGCACTCATGGCCTGCTTTACCACCACAAGCATAACAATGGCAAAAAGGAAAATAGTAGCAACTTCATTCCAGATCCTGAGTTGATTGGAACTGTACCTGAATTCAACACGCATTTGCTGCCTGAAAATCATGTTTAACGAGAGATGGTATGCGTATAGCAACAAAACAAAAAGTAATTTGATAAGAAGCCAACGTCCTTCGGGATAAAAAACTATCCGAACATAACCGCTGGAAATAAGAACCCAGATGCCCATTACCAGTGTGATAATGGCTGAAGGCCAGGTGATACCAAACCAAAGCCGCTTCAACATGATAGTGAACTGCTTTTGTAAAACAGACCGTTCAATATCGCCTAACTGTTGTGCTTCAGTATTGTAGATGAATAACCTGGGCATATAAAAAAGGCCTGCAAACCAGGTCACCACAAAGATGATGTGCAGGGCCTTTACATAATCTGCTGTCATAAATCAGGATAAAATCATTTTAGTTGAACCCGACTTAACATCATCAACATAGCCTTTCAAAGTACTAACCCAATCTGGGTGTGTATTCAAACAGGGAATCATTGTAAATGACTCACCGCCGGCATGTATAAACTCTTCTTTGCCTTCTTCAGCAATTTCTTCCAAAGTTTCCAGACAATCACTCACGAATGCCGGACAAGCAACGAGCAACTTCTTTACGCCTTCTTTGGGAAGGTGCTCCAACCGATTTGCGGTGTAGGGCTTGAGCCATTCTTCACGACCTAACCTTGACTGAAAAGAATATTCGAATTTATCTGCAGGGATACCTAGCTTTTCAACAACAAGCATGGTTGTTGTATGGCAGTGCTGCCTGTAACATTGTTTGTGAGCGGGTGAATCAACCGAACAGCAATTATTCACTTTCAGGCAATGACATCCGGTAACGTCTCCTTTCCGGATGTGCCGCTCTGGTACACCATGATAACTGAATAGGATCTTGTCATAATCCTGCTCCAGGTAAGGCGCTATGCTGTTTGCCAATGCATTGATGTATTCTTCATCCTTGTAATAAGGCTTGATAAATGTGAGCTTGAATGGATAATTATTTTTATCATAAACTTCCTGTGCATAAGCAACAGCAGTTTCATAACTACTCATGGCATAGTGAGGATACAAAGGGATGGCAATTACTTCATCGAGTCCATCTACCTGACTCATCAGGCTGTCAAATGCAGCCTTGGGAGTAGGATTTCCATAACGCATGGCAATCTCTACCGGCTCTTCAACGTGTTGCTGAAGCGCCTGTTGCAACTGCCTGGTCAACACCATCAGCGGTGAACCTTCGTCTGTCCAGATTGACCGGTATGCCTTTGCAGACTTGGGAGATCTGAAAGGAACGATAATCCCTCTGACTAATAACAACCTGAGCAGATATGGGTAATCAATCACCCTTTCGTCCATCAAAAATTCACTCAGGTATTTCCGGAGATCTTTCACAGAGGTTGAATCAGGAGATCCAAGGTTCATCAACAGAATGGCTTTCATAAAATTTTATTGTTATAAGTACACAAAACTAAGTTATCAGCCTTCCTGGGCTTACCAGGACAGTCACTGAACTGTCAAAAAAACGGATACAGGTAATTAAAATTGCCCTAAACACAATAATATCAACGAATTGACATTTTAGTGACAAGACAACTTGTGCGTGGCAAACCCT
>CANHUF010000433.1 GCA_947463715.1 Sphingobacteriales bacterium | reverse complement strand
TCCCCATCTTTACAACATTCTTCAACAGGCCTATCAACAACGCTTTCCTGAGGAACTTTCAGCTGATCCAGTTCATAGACATGGGTACTGCCTGGAATGGTAAATTCAAGCAGGTCCAGCGTCCGGGAGCCGTATACGGACAACCTCCTGTTCAGGTCAATATCCGCACAGGTGGTGTTGGTCCTTTTGTTGGCGGCTATGGCTTTGGCGCCAGGAGTACACTGCTGGGTTATTTCCTGCGTGTGGATGCCGGCTGGCCAATGGGCAAGTTCTTCAGCGGAAAGCCAGCTTGGTACTTTGCACTGGGTCTCGACTTCTAAATAATCAGTTTTAAAGGGGCTTTGAAGGTTGTCCAAATTTTAGGGCTTTCAACCTCACACTGACGTCATTGCGGCTTTTATGTAAAAAAGTGACCCTGAAAAGATTATCGTATTCCCAGTCCGGAATTTCGTTTTTTTCAGGTTTAACCCCAGTCATAACCAACATAGGTAATACGGTATTGCTATGCCCCACCACCAAACTATTCTTCCTGCCAGCCTTCAGTTTGGTCAGGAGATTTGCTACAGTATCAGGTGTATATAGCTGAACCGGCAAGTCAAGTTTGTCTGCCAGTGGCTTGGCTGTATGTATGGTTCTGATAGTTTGTGTGCTGTACACTGCCTTGATCTTTTTCTTATCCAACAGGGTGGATAATTCCCCTGCTCTTTGCATACCGGCTTCCGTAAGGGGTGGATCCTTCTGCATCGCACCTGCCTTTTCGGCATGACGCACAAAATAAATGTGGTGCACGTTGCAGGAGGATATGACCAACATTAAAACTGTAACCAGCATAACCTGAAGGACCCTTTTCATCATGACTTTTTTTCAAAATTAAACTTTTAGTGATTGCGAGGTGGAATTGACGAAGGATAACCGTTATAAAACAGGATAACCCGGGTAAAAAACAACCCGGCTGACACGTTGCTTCAGCTATGTGCAAGTAGCTTTAGTGTCGTGCATATTCACCAAAAATATCCATTCCTAAGAATCCTGGCAGGATTGGTTTGCGGCATATTGGTTGAGGAAAATTTATCACCTGGCAAATGGTTTTGGATTGTTCTTTCCTGCTTTGGCTTAATCATCCTCTTGTCACATCAAAAGCTAAACGATGCAAGAAAGTGGCAGTATAGGTTTGCACCTGGCGCAGGCATGACACTGATTTTAATTTGTCTTGGGGGATATATTACCATGCTGGCAAAAAAGAACAATGAACCTGCCCTTTTATCTAACTCAACTGATTATATAGTCTATAAAATAATAGATGGCCCATCCAAAACAAAAACAGGAAGTCGTTATACAGCCCGGATTTATGACATAGAAAATCCAAAACTACACAACAACTCCCGTGTTTTCATTTACATCAACAAGGATACCAGTGGCTCATTTGAACCAGGTGATATGTTGCTTGGCATGAATCAGCTGAATATCATCAAACCATCAAAAGATGCACTGGCATTCGACTTTTATACTTATGCTAAAAGAAAACAGGTTCACTTTACACTACACTGCGAAAATTGGCAACTGGTAAAACTATTGAACTCAAGATCTTACCTTTCAGCAATAACATTCAGGCTCAGGATTTTTTTCTTAGAGACACTCAGAAAAAACATAGCTGATAGGCGGCTATGCGGACTCGCAGAAGCGATGTTAACAGGATACCGTGAAGACCTGGACCGCGACATACTCAAAGCCTATACAGACACAGGGGTTGTGCATATCATAGCCATTTCAGGATTACACCTTGGTCTCATCTTCTGGCTGGCAGATTTATGCTTACGTAAGCTTGTACCTAAACGGTTTGTGCCGTTAGCCGGACTGCTGATTATTTTACCCATGCTCTGGATCTTCGCGGTGATGACAGGATCTTCAGCATCCATCATGAGAAGTGTAATCATGTTTTCAATATCCATATGTGGAAATGCTTGGGGCAAAAAAAACAGCAGCATGAATGCACTCCTTTGTTCTGCTACGCTTCTTTTACTTACAGACCCACTCATGATCTATGATATTGGGTTTCAATTAAGCTATGCAGCAGTTGCATCTATTTTAATTTTTGAACGCCCCCTGAGAAATGTGGTTTACCTGAAAAATAAAATTGCAGTCTACTGCTGGTCGATGGTGAGCATAACACTGGCAGCACAAGTGCTCACAACGCCATTTGTCATTTATCACTTTCATAGATTTCCAGTTTTGTTTCTCTTTAGTAACCTAGTAGCTGTACCGCTTTCAAGCATCATCCTGGTTCTTGAAATTATACTTTGCTGTGCTGAAACCATACATCTTGGTGCGCCTGCAACAGGACGAATCATTGCATACCTCATGACGGGGATGAACGATTATGTTTCGCTGATGCATCAGATTCCATTTAATCTGGTAAGAGGAATCTATGTGGATTTATCAATACTGATTCTTACCATCGTTACAACCGGATTGCTGCTTCAATACCTTATCAAACCCTGTAAATCTGTATTACGTGTTTTTGGGGTGATGATGGTTTTAACTTTAGTCCTTAGAATCAACAGCACATACAACCATGAAAGAAAGCACAACTGGATCTTCCTTCAGTCTGCCGGGAATACCTATATTATACACAGACATGGAAAAAATGCAACAATTCTGGTAAAAAACAGCAAATCGAAAGAACTCCGGACAGTAGAAAGAGAAATTGAGCCAGCAATCAAAGCACTCGCCATTGAAAAGATTAACTGGAAACAGCTGCCTGACTTTCCCTTTGTCTTGGAATTGCCCTATGTTGAAGACAGTGAAAAGAAGAGCGCCCTACTTATTTCAGGTGTAGCTGATTTGAAGTTAAAAGCCATTACAAACACTTTAAAAATGCCAACCCTAATGCTATCTGATGGAACCAATAAACTGTGGAAAATTAGGCAATGGGAAAAAGAGTCACAAGAACTAAATTTGCGCTTTCTTTCAACATCCTTAACAGGATCAGTAACGATTAACTGCCATCATTAGCCTAATTCCCAAAACATAACCTGCATGGAAAAGAAGATAAGTTCTGCATTGATTTCTGTTTTTTA
>CANHUF010000432.1 GCA_947463715.1 Sphingobacteriales bacterium | reverse complement strand
AAAGTCCACCCCTTTTCTGATTGAACGATCCCCCTCAATCCTGAAGTTCCACAAACCATCCTTGTGCCTCGTGCCCAGCCTACGGCTGGCAGGCTTGTGCCTTGTGCCTTGTGCCCTACCAGAGGTAGGTAAACTCGTGCCCAGCCTGCGGCTGGCAGGCTTGTGCCTTGTGCCTTGTGCCTCGTGCCCGGCTGTATTCCCCAATACCTGACAAATCATCACCATAGCATCCAGATTAAAAAGTGAATAACCGTAAGGCTTGGTACGCGCCAGTTCCCGTGGAAAGGAACCATCCACAGCCATTTGTCCGGGCAGATGGATGTTCTTATATCTCTCCCTGCATACTTGCAGGAGTGAATCATTTCGGGTAAAGTCAGCAAATCCCGCAACCTGAAGTGTCCAGCAGGTGCCGTGGTTATTCAAAGCCCGGCTCTCATCGAGTCCGTATGGGTGTGTCGTTAGCCAGACCAGGTAATCAACAAACCAGTTTCTGAAAATGACGTAATCACCTTTTAATGCTGCCCTGCTGTTTTCCAGCACCTGCAGTGCCCTGGCTACTTCCAGCAGGTGGATGGTGTCGATAATGCCGATACCCCTCCCGGTAAACCGACCTTTTATAGCCTGTGCAAACCTGAGGTGTGGTGACATCAGGGTTGCATCATCCATGAACCATGCCCTGGCGTGCCGAAATGCCTGTTGGGCAAAGCGCTCATCCTGATTAATCAGGTAAGCAGAGGCCAGCGCTCCCATAACCCTGCTGAACCTGATCATCGCCCTGCGGTGGTCTACAAAATTATCAGGATTGGTCATCCCATCGCGTTGGATATACGGACTGTCAACATGCCTGGGATCTGGCCACCAATAGTCGCCTTCTGAAAAAAAATCATGTAACCCTCCTGCGCTGCGGACTGCCCTGGATGCGGTAACCGTTTCCGGATTTTGCAACAAAGCCCAATCAGCCTCTTTCATTACGGATGCCGACAATACGCCAATTGCCTTTTTCATCCATTTGTCATGCCCAGGTTTTTCAGAAACAGCGGAACTGAGTGTGATGGATAAGAATGCGCCAGACAGGATGAATGCTTTTAACATGCATGATTTTTATCCTACAATTTAACTGAAAACATCCGGGTTACATATTGAAGAAACGAAAACGATTTCAATGCTTAAATACCATCATCTCATCCAGAATCTTAACTTTGGTCCATCAATGAAAAAAGGTAGTTTATTATCAGTAATAGCTTTGCTGATATGCATCAATGAAGCTGTATCCCAGGAGTCTGTCAATTCGATGATAAACCTGCTGGACACCGGGTATTTTGCGAGGAAAACCACTGAACACATAAAAGTGGATGGTTACATTGCTGAGCAAACCTGGGAAAAGGCGCAGAAAGCTACAAATTTCATTCAGAATTTTCCGGTTGACAGCCTCATGTCAAAATCGAAGACAGAGGTTATGGTTACTTACGACGACAAACACCTCTATGTAGCAGCCAGGATGTTCAATACAGTCAAGAACCAGCAGTATGTGACCCCATCTCTCAAACGGGATTTCAGGGGTGAAGCCAATGACGCTATTGTGGTGAGCATTGATCCCTTTATGGACCGGATGAATTCCTTTTCCTTTGGCATCAATCCTTTTGGTGTGCAACGCGAGGGACTGGTTGTCAATGGCGGGGTTGTGAGTGAAGACCTGAGCTTGTCTTGGGATAATAAATGGCAGGCAGAATCAAGGATTCATGAGGATTACTGGACCATGGAAATGGCCATTCCCTTCAATACAATTCGTTTCCGTAATGGCTCCAATAAATGGCTGGTGAATTTCTACCGGCTTGACAGCTACAATGCGGAACGTTCTGGTTGGGCAAGGGTTCCAAACCAGTATGCCATGATTACGCTGGCCTTCAACAAACCGCTTGAATTTGAAACACCAATTTCAAGAAAAGGTCCCAATATTTCACTTATCCCATTTGTATCTCCCAGCCTTTTCAGGAATCCTGTTGTGAAATCTCCGCAAAATAGGGAATTCACTACGAAAACAAACATGGGATTCGGTGGTGATGCCAAAGTAGGCATAGGTTCTTCTTTGAATGTTGATCTGACATTCAACCCCGACTTCTCCCAGGTAGAGGTGGATAACCAGGTCACCAACCTTGACCGCTTCGAAATACTTTTCCCGGAGAAAAGACAATTTTTTCTGGAGAACGGCGACCTCTTTGCCAATTTCGGTGTGGATGGCATAAGGCCTTTCTTTTCCCGCAGGATTGGCGTAACGAGGGACCCGGGAACAGGTCAGAATATTCAGAATAAAATAGATGCCGGCATGCGCCTGAGTGGAAAAATTGGCGATGACCTCCGGCTGGGTGTGATGCAGATGCGAACAGCGGCGATTGATTCAATCAATCAACCAGCCAATAATTTTTCAGTAATTGCGCTGCAGCAAAAGGTGTTTCATCGTTCCAGTATTGGATTTATTTTTACGAACAAGGATGCAGCCGGCAGTACCGATTTCAACAGGGTGGCAGGAATTGATTACAATATAGCATCGAAGAATAATGTACTGAACGGCAAGCTATTCTACATGATGTCTTTCGATCCCACCAAAACCAGCAAGGATCAGGCTTACGGTGGCAGTATTGTTTACAACAAAAGGAATTTCGAATCCAGACAACGTCTTTTTACAATCGGCAGTGAATTCAATCCGGAGGTAGGCTACCTGCGCCGCGGAGGGTTTGTGAGATATGCAGGAGACCTGATGTGGAAATATTATCCCTCAAAATCTAACATCAACAGGCATGGACCGATGGTGGACTATGATTTCACCCATTTCCCCGGCAAAGGTCTCACGGATTATGACCTGAATGCCATGTACAATGTGATGTGGAAAAACTATACTCAGCTTACTGTGCGATTCAGGAGGGATTACACCAAACTGACGGAAGATTTTGACCCAACGAATACAGGAGGGGCCAAACTCAAGTCAAATGAAGCGTTTATTTATTATTCCTTCATCTGTAGTTTGGTTACCGATCAGCGGAAAAAGGTGGCAGCCAAACTGCAAACAAGGTCGGGGCAATATT
>CANHUF010000431.1 GCA_947463715.1 Sphingobacteriales bacterium | reverse complement strand
TGTACTTTTTGCAAATAGTCAGGATCAGCGCATGCAGCGTGAAAACAGACTTGCAGAAATAAAAAAAATCCAGGCGATGGAAATGGCATTCATCACCAAAGAGTTGAACCTTTCGCCGAATGAAGCTCAGAAATTTTGGCCTGTGTTTAACCAATATAGAAATGAATTAAGATCTGCAGCCAGTGAAAAAAGGATGGGGGATCACCTTGAAAAACAGCAGAAAACATTGGATATCAGGAAGAAATACAGAGAAGATTTTTCTAAAGTGATGAGTCAGGAAAGAGCAAACAAGGTTTTTGGAGCTGAAGAAGAGTTCAAATCCCTTGTCAGAAGGGAGTTTCAAAAAAGGCAGTCAGAAAAAAAACAAATGGAGCCCAGAAAAAAAGGGTTTTGATTATAAAATTTTATCATGTAACTTTAACTCGGTGTTTTTCATAGGTTAGCAACGGCTGGCTCTCTCTAGGGCTGGCCTCTTTTTTTATAGTACCTACACCTTTTCTACTTAAACTACTTCAATAAGTACCTCTAATATTCAACGAAAACAAAACGTAGGGGTGGTGATATCGTGGTAGAATGCAAATGTCCAACCTTCGTTTTGACCTTGTTCCCACCACTCCTGACGTAATGCCATTGCTTTTTTACCATCCTGATCATACTTGGCAACAAATCGCGTTTTCATCTGCTGTAATTGCGGAGCTTCATCGCCAGCGAATAACAATGTCTCACCATCTTCTCTTATGAAGAATACCTGATGAAAAAGCGAGTGTCCTGATGACAACTGATGGGTAATATACCCATCGATAACCCCATAATCATCAAGCAGCTCAACTTTATCATGTCCTTCAAGCAGGTAAAGACCAGATGCGTCATAGGAAGCATTTCCCCCATAAAGTGCGAAATGCAACTCCTGCTTGTGTATGAAATGAACCGCATTGGGAAAGGAAAGATGGTATACGTCACTGTAAACATCCTTGAATGATAACCCTCCTGCATGATCACGATGCAGGTGACTCATAAGCACCTTGGTTATATCTGATGCCGCATATCCAAGAGAATCAATCCGGTCAAATAATTGCAAAACACCATGCTTACTGAAACCAAGTCCCGCATCGAGCAATATGAGATCTCTTGAAGTCTCAACCAAAAAGGGCTGGATTTCAACTAAGAGGCTTCCCTTTGAGCGCTGCTGCATATTATCTGTAGCTGGGTCAAAGGGAATGAACACTTTAGAATGATCAATGGTAAAGCTACCCTCAGACAGTGGCATTATTTTCATAGAAACGTTTTAACGCAAAATCATTTGACGGTCGGCATCAAGGCGCAAGAGGATGAATAACATAGTAGTATAGGTAATAAGTGCCGTACCGCCAAAGCTCATGAAAGGCAATGGAATTCCTATTACAGGAACAATTCCAATAGTCATACCGATATTGACAAAGACATGAAAAAAGAAAACAGAGGCAACACCATAAGCATAGGCTCTGCTAAAGGTACTGCGTTGCCGTTCTGCAATATTGATTATCCTGAATAATAAAAACAGATATAATCCAAGTAAAAAAATACTTCCCAAAAAACCATAACTCTCGCCTATAGTGCAAAATATAAAGTCTGTCCGTTGCTCAGGAACAAAATCATACCGGGTCTGGGTGCCCTGCATAAGACCCTTACCTAATAATCCACCCGAACCTATTGCAATTTTACTTTGCTTGACATTATAGTTACCTGCTTTTTTCTTGTCATTCATTTTCCTGATCTCATCCTCAGTCATCAATTCAGGATCAATTTCAAAATCCTTCCCTACGGTAGCATAAATCCGTTGAACCTGATAAGGTTTAAGGACCTTTTCAAAAAAGTAAGGCACAGCAAACCGCTGTATGCCAACAAAAACAGCCCAGAAACCAATTATAAAAAACAAAAGAGACCTGTTTCTGCGAAACTGGCGTCGCAGTATAAAAATAAGGGTGCCTGCCATTGCAGTAAGGATTATGGCGAGAAGGTCAGGATCTAAAAGCAAAGTCAGTATAACCAGGAATGTCAGGGAGAATCCAATCCATAAAACGGTAGAAGACATACCCTCTCTATACATAACAAGGAAGAAAGAAAGATACACCAGTGCCAGTCCTGTTTCACTCTGCAAAACTGCCAATACTGCCGGTCCAAGAATAAACAGGGAAGCCAATACCTGAGAGCGGAGTTTTTTGAAATCCATATCAAGTGAAGAAAGATATTTGGCTAAGGCAAGGTTGACAAATAATTTACACAGTTCGGCCGGTTGAAACTGAAAACCTGGAAGCCTGATTATCGACTTAGTTCCTTTAATATCCGTATGGAAAGGGAAAACGAGCAGCAATAAAATAATACCGATAATATAAAAAATATTGGCAGTTGCCGTGAAAAACTTACTGTCTGTGAGGAGTATAAAAACGGCAAGGATTATGCAGAAAAAGAAATAAAGCAATTGCCGGCTGTAATCTGTATTAAACGACAAAAACCCATTCACAAGATCTTCATTTCTGTATGTTGTTGCAAAAATGCTAGCAATACCCGTAATAACGAGTACCGTGTAAACAATTACAACGCCCCAATCTACTCCCTTTGAAATATCAAATGAACTGTTCCTCATACTCAGATTTAATGGCAACAAGGTGATTGAATGATATTTGTTCCTGTTGCCGGCGGTCTTTATTTTTTCCTGACTTTGCAGTTGCCCGCATGATTACTTTCTTCATCCTTTCCCTACGCAATGAATCAAGTCTGTTTCTTTTTTGCTTTACAACAGGGATGATAATCTCCTCCTGCTCAATGCGCTCAACTTCTTTCAGGCGTATAGCAGACAGCGAGTCTTTGAGGTATTGCTCCATAATCAATCCCGCCATTGGACCAGCCCAGGTTGCACCGAAACCGCCATTTTCAACAATTACGGCAACTGCTATTTTGGGATTTTCAACAGGTGCAAAGCAAACAAACCAGGAATGATCATCCAGCTTTTGTCGCCTGCCGTATATGATGCCATAGTTTTCAGCGGTTCCTGTTTTACCTGCAACAGATACACCATTTATTCTGGCAATACGCCCAGTTCCAGTT
>CANHUF010000430.1 GCA_947463715.1 Sphingobacteriales bacterium | reverse complement strand
GGGTATACCGTAAACTCCTACCAGAGCAGGGTCATATTTCCAGTATTGGAACCCTTTGGCCATGACCTGGATTATGCCTTCACCACTGATCCCGCCCTCCGGGAAAAATATCTTTTCTATCCACTATATGACACCATCAAGGCTATTGCACAAACCTTTGCAAACCTCAACAGGTTCATGATCAGAGGAAGCTCAAAGTCGTCCGGTGGCGGCGGCGGAGACATCTCACTGAATGCCTTTAACATTCCACAGGGATCAGTGACGGTGACTGCAGGCGGACAAACCCTCGTAGAAAATGTGGATTATACCATCGACTATCTGGCTGGTACAGTAAGGATTATAAACAATGCCATTAAAAACTCAGGATTACCCGTCAATGTGCAGTTCGAAAACAATGCAACCTTTGGTGTTCAGCAGCGGACGTACCTGGGTATGCGGTGGGATTACCTCTTCAGTGATAAGCTTTCCATCGGAGGCACTATGGTTCGGTTGAGCGAAAGACCGTTTTTCACTAAAATGGAGTATGGATCAGATCCGATTCGTAACAGCATGACCGGCTTTGATATCAATTACAACAGTGAATTGCCCAGGTTGAGCAAATGGCTAGGCAAACTACCCTTCTATGAGGCAAATGGTTCTTCCAGCATCAACTTCTCTGCAGAAGCGGCAAAAATGACACCCGGCCATGCTCCTCAGATTGGGAGAGGTGGTGATGGGCTAATTTACCTGGATGATTTTGAAGGTACCAAATCGAGCATCGACCTGCGCTTTCCCATAGTGGGCTGGACCCTGGCTTCAACACCTTATGGTGCAACGGACCGATTTGGGAATACCCTCTTTCCGGAAGCAAGTTCTTTTGACAACATTGATTATGGCAAGAACAGGGCAAAACTGGCCTGGTATAACATTGAGCCGATACTTCAGGAAAAACGCAATCTCAACAATCCGCTAAGAAACGATGTAGCTCAACTGGCAGACCCACGTGTAAGAAGCATTGGGCAACAGGAGATCTTCCCAAGGCGTACGCCTGATTTCGGGCAAAGCCAACTCGTAACCTTTGACCTGGCATATTTCCCGAAAGAGAAAGGTCCATATAATTATGACGCCCTGAATATTGAAAGCAACGGACAACTGAAAAATCCAGGCAAACGCTGGGGTGGAATCATGCGTGGCATCGACCAAACTGATTTTGAAACTGCCAACATAGAATTTGTGGAATTCTGGGTGCTGGACCCTTTCATTAAAGGCACGGTTCCATCGGGAGGCTCCTTATACCTCAACCTGGGAAATATTTCCGAAGACATCCTCAAAGACTCCAGAAGATTTTATGAAAATGGCTTATCCACGCCAACCATACCTGCTGCAACAGCAACATCAAACTGGGGAACTTCTCCGCTGAACCCTATTCAGATAACCCAGGGATTCAGCAATGACCCGGCAGACAGGCCATTTCAGGATGTGGGCTTAGATGGACTCTCAGACTCAGGAGAAGTTAAACTGAGATCTCAGTATCTCAATGAACTGGCAACACGCTATGGGGTAACATCCAAAGCCTATCAGGATGCAAGCTCAGACCCATCATCGGATAATTTCAGGTATTACAGAGACACCTATTACGATAAAAACAATACGGGCATATTGGGGCGGTATAAAAACTTCAACAGTCCGCAAGGCAACTCTCCTATTGCGAATGCAGGTTCAGATTTTGCATCTGCCTTTACCCTTTATCCCGATAGTGAGGATCTGAACAGGGATAATACACTGAATGAGTCAGAAGAATATTTCCAGTATCGGATAGATCTGAAACCTGCTGGAGATCCGGTTATGCAGGTTGGACAAAACTTCATAGCTGATAAGAAATCTGTTAATGTTACATTGGCAGACGGTACCAAACAGGATCAAATCTGGTATCAGTTTCGGGTACCCATCACTGCCTATGAAAGCAAGGTTGGAGAGATTCCCGATTTCAAATCCATCCGCTTTTTCAGGATGTTCCTGACCGATTTTGCTGACTCTGTCGTACTCCGGTTTGCCAAACTGGAACTTGTTCGCAACAACTGGAGGCGGTTCGCTTACGACCTGGATACAACTGGACAGTACAAACCCATAGACCTGGCTAATAATGCCACCCGTTTCAATGTTTCTGCAGTTAATATTGAAGAGAACGACAGGAGAGACCCCATACCCTACCGCACCCCACCCGGAATTGAAAGGGTGCAGGCCCTTAGTAACGGAGGAATCAATATCCTTCAGAATGAACAGGCACTCAGCATCAATGTAGTTAACCTCAGAGAGGGTGACGGAAGAGCTGTATTCAAATCATTCAGCCACGACCTCAGGCAATACAAAAAACTTTCCATGTTTTACCATGCAGAAAGTCTAAAGGAATTCAGCGCAATCAGAGACGGTGAGGTCTATGCTGTGGTGCGGATTGGTAACGACTACATCAACAACTTTTATGAGATCAAATTCCCACTGAAGGTCACACCCTTTGGCTCCTCAGACCCCAAGGTTATCTGGCCGGCAGAAAATGAGCTCAACTTTGACCTTGTTGAACTCATCAAATTAAAAAACGAAAGAAACCTCAGCACCAATAATGCTACTGCTATATATAGAAAAGTAATCAACGGGAAAGTATTTTCCATCATGGGAAATCCCAACCTGGGCGAAGTTAAAGGTATACTTGCCGGTATAGAAAACCTCAAAGATGCTACCGGAGGCAGGATCATAAATACAGAGGTCTGGATTAACGAACTGAGGTTGTCGGGTTTAAATGAAGAAGGCGGATGGGCTGCAGTTGGACAAATGAATCTCCAGCTGGCTGACCTTGGAACAGTTTCTATGTCTGCCAATATTCACACAATAGGATTCGGACAGCTGGAACAACGGGTAAATGACCGGTTCCGGGATAACCTGCAGCAGTTCGATCTCTCTACCAACCTACAGTTGGGTAAGTTGTTGCCAAAACAACTCGGACTCGAAATTCCATTTTTCGCTAACCTGTCACAAACCTTAAGTTCACCCGAATATGATCCGTACGATAAAGATATAACGCTGAAAGAAAAATTCAGCCTTTACAAGGACAAACGTGAT
>CANHUF010000429.1 GCA_947463715.1 Sphingobacteriales bacterium | reverse complement strand
GCTAAGGTCTCCCTGATACCGACCAGTGGACGCGACCATGATAGGCGTTCGCCCATCTTTGTCCGGTAAATTTATGTCAGCCCCAAACTCGGCGAGAACTTTGATTGCCGACGCCACCTCGCGACCGGACCCCGACAGAACCTGAAAAATGGGAGCCCTCTTTTCATCCCACCTCTTGCAAATTAATTCGTTAATATTGAGTCCGAAATCAACTAAAATGGACAACTTTTCTTTAAAATTGGGATATAGATAGCCAGACCAGAAAAATCCGTGATAAAATATACCGGATCTGTCCAGCTCTTTTAAGCCGTGCTCTGTAATATAATTTTTTACATCGCCGACCGACATTTCATTGAATTTTTGATTGTTCATTCTGCCCCCCTACTTCGATCAGGCCTCGACAACAGGCAGCGAGAGGAAGTCTCTTACCAGTTCGCTGTAGGCGATGGGATCGCTTCCACTGACCTCTAGCTTGACGGCTTGATCTCCGCCGAAGTCTTCGTAATCGGCCCCTGAAATGGACCAGCCGGGCTCTACATCAATTGAGGACCGCCCCCCATCGACGGATTTGTAGACGCTCCAGATCATACCAGCGCTGCCCTCTTCAAACTCCCAGCCTTTGGCCTTAAGCCCACGGAGAGAGCCGAGAGGAACCTTGGCGCTATCCCTTGCCCTGATCAGTTTTTCCGTTTCAGGCCCCTCGACAAACCACTTCCTTGCCAGTTGAGGGAACGGCTGGGTGAGCTTGTTCTCTGCAAAGTTCTGAAGCCACTTCTCGACCGTGTCGCCTAGCAGCAATGGATGCGGCAAAGTGACGCTTGCCTCATTGTCGAGAGACAATTCCTTACCATCAGCTGCCACGCATCGCCCTTCGGCATCGATCCGGAACGTCGTCCCAAGGGCCTGATCTTTGAGGGTTGCCCACACAAGGCTGCGAGCCATCTTGGAGAGCAGCGGATGGACTGCAATAACCTCTTTGAAGGTAGCCCCGTCCCATTCCCGGCGACTGAGCATAGCCTGCTCAAACCGTTTCTTCTGGCCGACTGCCTGCACTTTGAGAGCGGCCTTGAATTCTTTCCACTGGGCTGTTGCTGCTTTGGCCTTGTTGGCGTCGTCGGCTTTGATGGGCTTTGGCAATGCCTTGAGGATATTGCCAATCTCGTCAGTGAGAACAGCATCCAGATTGGAATCCAGAGTTACCGAAAAACGGCGAGGACCAAAGTCGAGGGTCATCTGGCTGTTCTGTTCTAGGCCAAGATCGGGAACCGCCAAGTCTTCCAGCATATCCGGCGTAAGACCGCATGCTTCCGCAACATTTTCAAGCACCTCCTGGGCGTAGGCTTGTGCTTTGTCATATTTGCTGAAGCGCATGATTGTCTGGAGGCCGGATATCGCTGTGTTAGTGCCCAATGCGCCCAAGACATCAATGGCCGCAGCTGTAGCTGGATAGAAGGGGGCATTCCGGTAATTTTTGACAAGCAGCGCAGCAGCTCGCGCATCGCCCATATAACCTAACGCATGAAGGAAACCGATCCCTTCCTTCTTGGCTCCATTTTTGACCCAGACGTCGTATGCGCTGAGCGCAAAGTCAGCGAGGGACTTAGGATCACAAACCTCCACCACCTTGACCAACGCGGGCGTCTGCAAATGGCAAGTTGATGCAAGCATCATGCGGCCAATTGTCTCGACTGCATGTACTGGCAGCGCTTTGCCGTTCTCTTTCAGAATGGGGGCCGGATGTGCATGCGCAACAAAATAGGAGGGAAGCTTCGTGAGCTTTTTGGGGAGAAAGTCGGCCTCATCGCTGAGGTCAAGAAAAGCCAAGGCAACAGCAAGGGCTTCCGTTCCATAGCGTTTTGCTGTCTCTTCAATTTTCCCCCTGAAGCCTTGAGTTGAGAGCCAGCGCAATGCTTGCTGGGCATCACTTCGGGCGCTCTCAAACTCACCAAATGCGCAAGCCAACAAACCCGTTATTGCGGTGTCAGGGAAGCGTTTTAGCCATGTTTGCGCTGGCAAGCTCCCAAGGGCTTGCGCCATAACTGGTGCAACCTCAAGAGCATCGAAATATGATAGGCACTGGATTGCGACATCATGATCTTTTCTGATGCCCTCGAAAGCTTCTCCTCTCAGACGGTAAAGTGCCAATTCGAACTTACTTTTATCTGATATTTTCCTGCTATAAGCATGAATCAGATCCGATAAGATATCAAAGCAATCATTCCATAATTGTAATATTACGCTATCCGAACAAATAAGAAAGTCATCTACGTCGAAACTATTTTCATATATATCCCAACTTGATAATCCAGTCTTGCGATTTTTATGTCTTTTACATAACTTTAGAATTTCTTTTTCTTTTTCTTTTCTGTGAGTTTTCTGTTCAGCTGGCTGCCAACTTGATATCTCTGTGAGAATCTCATCTTGGAGAGAGCTCATCCGCTCATCAAACACTTCCGGAGGACTGAACATAGGTAGTCGGCCATCATTTGATGGCACTGCGACCTTTAGATGTAACGTTGGGGCCTCCGCCTTCCGAGGCCAAACACCTGGTCGCAGCACCTCGGGCAGGTCCTCGTCCCCACAAACGGGCCGGGCCTTGGCTGCCTCGAGAATCTGATTCTGGGCCGCAATAATTTTGGCAATTAGCTTGTCTGCCTTTTCACCATCACCAAGAATGCCGTCCCTGAAGAGGTCCAAATCTTCTTGGGCAATGTTCTCCAACAAGGCCAAATGGTCCTTCACCTGCACATCAGACAGGCGGGCTTTCAAGCCGGCTTTTAGCAGAACCCTGGACAGGCTGGCATTTTTCCCGGTAATTGCGGTGAATAAAGCAGTTGGGCTCGTCGGGTTGATTGGCGCGCCTGCATCTACGAGCGCCGCTAGAGTTTTAACGTCCGCATAGTCTGTGGCGATCATACCCTCGCGATCAGCCACGTCGACTCCGGCCCCGGATTTCAACAATGCTCGCACCAGCGACACATCGCCTTTTTGAGCGGCCAGCATAAGCGGGGTCTGCCCCCGCCCGTTGGCCCAGTTAACGTCTGCGTCGAATTCAAGAAGATCTGAAGAAAGATGCAGGTTGAGCGCGTGGTCGCCGTTAG
>CANHUF010000428.1 GCA_947463715.1 Sphingobacteriales bacterium | reverse complement strand
TATATTGGGCATACAGGGTGAACTCTGGAGTGAAAACATCCGTAGTGTTGCAGATATTGAATACCTGGCCTTTCCAAAGATGCTCGGACTGGCAGAAAGGGCCTGGGCAGCCGATCCGGAGTGGGCTACCACAAAAGACACAGCGCTTTCCAAAACACTTTATAATAAAGACTGGAGTGAATTTGTAAATGTAGTGGGCAAACGGGAGCTGACCAGACTGAATTATTACCAGGGAGGTGCTGGCTTCCGTATTCCAACTGTAGGAGCCAGGGTGATTGATGGTACTGTGCAAGCTAATATTCAACTGCCAGGGCTCATCATTCGCTATACAACAGATGGCACTGAACCAGCCATCAATAGCAAACAATACGAACAACCCATAACTGAAAAAGGGTTGATCAAATTAAGGGCTTTTGACAGCAAAGGACGTGGAGGAAGAACAATTGAGATTCGTAACTAAGGATGATTGAATTGATTGATGATGTCCATTCGCTCATGAAGAATTCTTACTATTTCGAGTTGATCACATTCAATCCTGTAAAAGATTAAATGCGATTTTACTTTAGACGCATAGTATCCGGTTCTAACATGTCCGTAATTAACCCCGGCATATGGCTGATTACAGATGGTATTAATTTCATCAATAATTAGCTTACAGTAACGATCAGCTTGGCGCTCTGACCACACTTGCTTGGTATATAACCAAATGGATTGCAGGTCATTTGTCGCTGCTATAGAAATCCTCCAGCTTAAACTCATGCTTCCTTTTGCTTGAGTTTTTTAAAAAAAAACTTTGCATCAAAATCATCAATCATGCCGCTTTTCTCGCCAATGGCTAATGCTTTATTTAACTCATTTTTTTTGATTTCCTCCGCTTCCATGATACGCAAGGCATTCCTTACAACTTCACTTGCTGAACTAAAACGACCAGAATCAACCTGATTTTGTATAAACTTTTCAAAATGATCTCCCAGCAACATAGAGGTATTCTTTCCCATAAACAAACTTTCCATAAATATACCAAGTTTTGATATTTTTCACTACAAATGAATAATTGCAAATTATCATTACCACAGCATGTATTTACTGTGAAAACACTGAATTTTATTGTTTTTTTCTCCATGTTACCTATTTTACAATCAAACAAATCAATTTATGAAAGCTTGCAAGAAATGGCTTTGTGCCTTGGGCTTATTGATATCATTGGCTACTGAAGCCCAGGAACAAGCCTATTATCCTGATCCGGATCCGGCCATTCGTCAGCGGTTGGAAGAGTGGCAGGACCTGAAATTCGGATTACTGATGCATTGGGGCACTTACAGCCAATGGGGCATCGTTGAAAGCTGGAGTATTTGTCCGGAAGATGTTGGATGGGCCATAGAAGCCTGGAAACCCGGGGTAGCCACTTCCTACCATGAATATGTTCAAAAATATGAAGCCCTGAAAGGCACTTTTAATCCTACTGCATTTGCCCCTGAAAAATGGGCAACAGCTGCCAAAGCCGCTGGCATGAAATACATGGTGTTCACCACCAAGCACCATGATGGTTTCACCATGTTCGACACGAAATATAGTGACTATAAAATCACTGACAAGGAAACTCCGTTCTCCACAAATCCCAGGAGCAACGTTGTGAAGGAAGTATTCAATGCCTTCCGTCAGGAAAATTTCTGGATTGGTGCATACTTCTCAAAGCCTGACTGGCACAGCGATTACTACTGGTGGAAAAAGTTTCCTGCCAGCGACCGCAATGCCAATTATTCCATCAGGAAACATCCTGACCAATGGAAAAAATTCGTTGATTTCACACACAATCAGATTGATGAGTTGATGACAGACTATGGAAAAGTGGACATCCTCTGGCTGGATGGTGGATGGGTGCGTAAGAAAACAGATGAAGAGGTGAAAGCTGAATTACTGGATGTTTATGATAACTCAAGATGGTTCCGCAATCCCCAGAGCCAGGACATCGACATGGCAGGTATTGTGCGCAAATCAAGATTGAAACAACCTAAACTGATTGTAGTGGACAGGGCCGTTCCCGGAGAGCACCAGAACTACCTGACTCCTGAACAGCATATACCTGAAACCGGACTCCCTTACCCTTGGGAGACCTGCATGACTATGGGTAATAGCTGGAGTTATGTACCCAACGACCAGTACAAACCAGCCAATGAACTCATAGAAAAACTTGTAGACATTGTCAGCAAAGGTGGCAACTACCTGTTGAACATTGGCCCCAGTCCGGATGGCGATTTTGATGCGAAAGCTTATGAAAGACTCGAGGAGATTGGCAAATGGATCAATACCAATGGTGAAGGTATCTATGGCAGCAGGATGAATAAAACATTCAATGAGGGCGAATCCATCCGCTTTACCAAATCAAAAGACGGACAAACCCAGTATGCCTTTCTCTTTGAATTTCCTGTCAATGGCATCCAGACTATTTCAAAAATAGACATCCCGGATAAAGCGACTATCCGTTTACTTGGAACCGATAAGAACCTGAAATGGAAGCGGACTGCCAATGGTGTTGAAGTAACCATTCCTACGGCATTGCAGAATGTTAGCAACCATGTCTGGACACTGAAAATAGCTGCTCCAGTAAAAAAATAAGTTGATGAAACTGAGCTATTTTATTTTGATGTGGCTGTAAACAGCCGGGAGTGCTGCACGCAACCTGTCATACGTAGCTGCTGAAATATTTTGATTATCAAAAGGGGTGAACAATACATAGTTTTTGTTCGCCCCTTCTTTTCTTCCGTACTTGTAGGCATAAGTAAACCATCCGTCTGGTTGCAGCTCTGCTTCTACTAATTGCTTATTGGGAACAGTAATGAAAAAACGATTGTCGGATTTTTTACCTGCGTTCATGATTGCGAGCTTTCTCATTTCCAGATAGGCTTCCTTAGCGGTTTCTACTGCGGGATCAACCAGTTCCACATATGCTGCCAATACTGTTCTGTAAACATATTCACCACGCAATTGCAGATTGTATAACTCCTTCAGCACATTACGGATGGTATCCCGCATGAAAGGATAGTGCGTACAGCCAAGAATAAGGGTATTCATGGGCGTTTTAATCCCCTTGGCACGCATCTTTTC
>CANHUF010000427.1 GCA_947463715.1 Sphingobacteriales bacterium | reverse complement strand
GACATGGATCCACGGATGGGGTTGTGTATTGATATCGGACATACCTTTC
The DNA here is from genome assembly GCA_947463715.1 of Sphingobacteriales bacterium. Lineage (GTDB taxonomy): Bacteria > Bacteroidota > Bacteroidia > Chitinophagales > Chitinophagaceae > Pollutibacter. The sequence continues at coordinate 3,076 of CANHUF010000427.1, read as the reverse complement.
GCGCAGGCGTTTTGCCTGAAAAGGCTGTGGTTGATTACAAAGACAGGTTATTTGATTTGCACATCAAGGATGTTACTGCAATGGCCAAAGATGCCAAAGTGATTGAAATCGGTCGCGGTGCCATCAACTTCCCTGCTTTTGTAAAGGCACTCCGTAAAATCAAATATTCCGGTATAAGTAGCATTGAGTATGAAAAGGATATGAACGATCCACTCGCAGGAATGGCAGAATCAGTGGGCTATTTCAGGGGAATCCTGAAGGGGTAGGCAACTAAAATACTTATTCCGTGTTTACAATTTCATGAGGACTTATCTGACGCTGGCGCTTTTAGGATTGGCGGAGACATTGTGTGGACAGGAAGCGGGAAGTAACCAATCCTTTCGCGATAGTTTACGCAGGAAACAACTGTATGCAGACACCGTTCCAAAAAAGGTATCACTCACTGAAATTGTGGTCAGGGGTAAAAAACCTCCGGTGGAATTTAAATTGGACCGCCAGGTCTTCAATGCTTCGGTTTATCCTGTTGCAGCCAATGGTTCTGCTACGGAACTGGTGCGCAATTTCCCGGGAATATCAGTAAACGGACAGGGCGATATCCAGTTAAGGGGTTCATCCAGCTTTCAGGTGCTCGTCAATAGCAGACCCACACAGGGTGAACCAGCTTTTGTCTTGGCACAGCTGTCTGCGAATGCTATTGATAGGGTTGAAATTATCTCAACACCTGGTGCAGCTTTTGATGCTGATGGTAAAAGTGGTATCCTGAATATCATCACCAAGTCTGCACCTCAGGGTGGATGGGTGGTGCAAACCAATCTCATGCAGGGTGCACCTTCATTGAATGAATTTGATAACCAGCGTTATACCAATCCCCTCAGGCAGTCTGCCGATATCTCGTTAGGCTTCAGGAAAGGTCAGTGGGATATCACAACTGGATTGAATTACCTGAAGAATGATATGTCTGGCTTCCGGGAGGGGGAAGTGTTTACCATCAGAAATGGCATAAAAACTTCATTCCCTTCTATGGGAGAAAGGAGTTTTCGTAGATATAATTATGGAGGGCGGGTAGCTGTAAATTTTCAGATCAATGACAGAAACAGCCTGGAGTCTGGTTTCTATAGCGGGTATCGTTTCCAAAGCAGGGTAGCTGATCTCCTTTATACAGTAACGAGAAGCTCTGCATCAGGAATCCTGCCTGCTTTTCCCTTTTACAATGAAAATACAGCCGATAAGCGGGGGAGGTTTACGCTTGCCAGCCTTTCCAGCAATCATAAACTCACAGATCAAATCACCTTCAGCTCTTCATTGCAATATGAGGGAGCAGACCTTTCTTCACTTACAACCAATTTAAATTACAACAGAACTGACAAATCACAACTATATCAGGAAACCCGGAATCCGGCAACCAATCCGCTGCATGCATACCGATTTAAAGCGGACCTCACCCATACCAAAGGAAACAGAACCTGGCAAACTGGCTATCAGTTCCGGTATGATTTACAGCGCGGTGACTTTTTGTATCAATACCGAAATGGAGATAACAGAACGCTCATTACCGATCCGCAGTTTACCAGTAAGGTGAACTTACAGAACAATATACATGCTGGTTATCTGCAATATGGAGATGCTTCCGGAAAGTTTGCCTGGCAGGCGGGAATCCGGGCTGAGCACATGTTGCGCAGGTTAGATTTTTCAGGTAATATTTCTCCATCTAAGCTTACCCTTCCTAATCTTTTTCCATCCTACCTGATTCGATATCAGCCTCATCCCAAAGTCAGTGTCAGACATTCATTTACACGACGTATCAAACGGACCAACAACTTCGAACTGAATCCCTTCCCGGAGCGGGAACATACAGAAACACTGGAAAAAGGTGACCCTGAATTGTTACCGGAATTAACGGGAGTATGGGAACTGGGTGTGGAACATAAGTTGCCAGGGGGAAACTTTTCATTTGCCTTTTACCACCAGCGTATGAAAAATCCCATACAGCGTGTAAACAGTGTTTTCAATGATACAATCCTCAACAGAATTTTCACCAATGCTGGCATAGCAAAGCAAACAGGTATGGAAGCCTCATTAACAATTCGTCCGGTGCAATGGTGGCAGGTAATAGCAGGTGGAAACATATATAGGTACAGCATTAAAGGAGAATTATTTGATGGTTCGCTACCCTTCACAAACAGCAGCTGGGTATATAGCATCAATACTTCACAGTCTTTCACACTCCCAAAGAACTGGACTGTGCAATGGAGTTTGAACTACCTTTCAATCCGTGCAACGGCACAGGGTGAGGATGGCGCATTTGTTGTGCCGAACCTAACTTTCAGAAAGAGTATACAGGAGGGCAGGTGGACCTTCCAGGCACAGTGGCTGAATATGGATGCAGGACTGGGTATCTCCAACCGTCAGCGCATAACTACAAGGGGATTGAATTTCTTCAGTACCACACATTATATTTACGAACCGGATCAGGTACAATTTTCTGCAGCATTCAGTTTGTCTAAGCGCAACAGGAAGCTTAACCTACCCGCCAGTGAGATGGCAGAAAAAGAGTTTTAGCAAACCTGGTAGCTATGGATTGCGCTGCTGCCAGGCCTGATTTACTCTACGATGATTTCATCTGCAAACATGAACCCGCGCTGGTTTTTTGCAAAGAACCGCACATACCGGGCTTCTGTATTTTTCATATCAATCGAAAATGATTTGAAAGTTAGTCTGTCATATAGCGGCGATATATCGTTGGTGCTCCTTCCTGCAGGAATGAAGTTTTGTCCGTCTGCCGAAACATACACTTCTGCGTAGAGAGGCATATATACACCCGGACCAATAACCTGCATGAAACGGCAGGAAACATTTTGAAGGGATTGCAGCATGCCTAGGTCGATGGTGACATCCAGGTCGGTCAGGAAGCCCTGCCATTGTTTATCCTGATAGGTCAATGAACCGTTATACCCATTAACGAGTGTTTGTTCTTTTTGTGCCGGATAACTGCCACTCCATTTTTTAACGTAAGTGACGGTCTTTCCCAAGGCCTTGTGTAGCCGAAGGTCAAGCGTGTCTGGTTGCTGAGCTATCT
>CANHUF010000426.1 GCA_947463715.1 Sphingobacteriales bacterium | reverse complement strand
TGGTAACTTCTTCCTGCACAAACCTCGTTCCACCAGATTTATTCTATGAAATCATAGAGATGGCAGCAAAAGATGCCAGGAGAACACTGAGGCAGGTAACATTTCAGGCACAGTCGGCAGACCACCCCATTCTTCGCGGATTGGAAAATACGAATTACCTGAAATTCCTGATTGTACAGGTAATCTGATTATTTCTCTACCTGAAATTTGCCTGTGTCAAGAAGCAGGCCATGGCTGTCCTTAAACTGGAAGATGTAGATTCCCCGGTTGAACCCGGCCAAATCTATATATACGTTGTTTCCAGGCTGGTTGGTAACCAATAGTTTTTTACCCATGAAATTATAGATTACAAGGGTAGCAGGTATTGCGGTATGCTTATACTGGATGCTAACGAATGACCTGGCAGGATTAGGATAAATGCTGGTCCTTCTCACATTGTCCCCCAATGTTGTCTTTTTGACCTGTGCCTGTCCGGCCATGGTAAAAAGAAATGATATGAGGAGGAGTAACAGCTTCATAGTATTAAGATGATAACGAAGTTAGGTAAAAAGCAAAAAAAAGTCATGCAATACTGCATGACCTTCTTTGAAAAATCATTTTTTGATAGTTATCCAATTGCTTCCAGAGCCTGTTTGATGGCATCAAAGTTTGGCAGGTCACCTGCACTTTCCAGAACTTCTGCATATTGAATTGTGCCTTCCTTATCTACTACAAATGCAGCACGGCGAGAAACACCTTTCATATCAAATACAAACTCATCGTAAATAGCTTCGTAAGCCTGAGCGGTTGTTTTGTTGAAATCAGAAAGCAAAGGGAAATTGTATTGCTGTTCTTCCTTGAATTTAGCCAGGGTAAAAATTGAATCCACTGATATTCCCACTACCTCAGCGTTAAGGCTGGTGTAAACGTTCAGGTTATCACGAACTGAACACAATTCTGTGGTACACACCCCTGTAAAAGCCTGAGGGAAAAACAGGATTACAAGGTTTTTTCCTTTATAATCTGCCAGGTTTACTTTTGTTTTCTCAGAATTGAATAAGCTGAAATCAGGAGCCTGTTGTCCTTTTTGAATTGCCATATGTTATTTAATTTAATTGTGAATTGCGGTGTTCATGAATACAAAATTAGAACATAGAAGGGAAAAACTTGTTCACCAAAAAAACAGCATTTTTTAGAAATTCTTATGGCTTTTTAACAAGCCTGATGTTGTAGAAAAAATTGTTTGAAATTGCCCTGGCCTGAATGGAAGTAAGCGTTCGGTTGTAGAGAAACCATTTGGCATTTAGCCGAAGAAGTGGCCCCGATCCCGGAGGAAATTCTGCTGTTACTGACACATCATCCTGATTTCCATACCATGTACCTGTAATTGTTTCATTTCCCTTGAAAGCATTTACGGTGCCATTCTTGTTGAACTGGAAGGTATAACCATCATATTCCGGAAGCACGCTAACATTTGAGGAAGTGAAAAAATCCAACGTCCAGGTACCCGCTGTCATGTAAGAGAGGATTAAATTTTCCTTGATTTCCGAAGATTTTTCCTTGGAGCAGGAAGAACCTATGAAAACAAGTAACATGAATAGGAAAGGGTATTTTTTCATAATCACTTACATTTTATCGAAGTTCCACTAATTTCCTGATAAAACCGTCATTTTTGCTGATCCGGATTCCATCCCAGATATTTCCCCCCCTGATCAAGTGCCATCCTGAAGTTAGCGATTACAACAGATTCAACCCAACCAGCCCCCAAAAATTCCTGACGGCGAAGCATAAGTTCAAATTTCCCTGAATTTTTATCTGCTGTTACAGGCAGACTTACCAGTTCATAACCATTTAATGCCGGAAGCGATAAGAATTTTCCCATTTGCTCTTTGGATGGAAACTGTAGGAAATGTAAAACTAAAATTGGTTCTCGCCCGGATTTCACTGAAACTGGTAACCGATCCACCTGTCTTCTTGTTTGGATGCGCAACAAATCAGGTTCTGAAGGGAAAAGCACTTCCAGGTAATTAGCCCAGGACTTATCAGTTTTAGCCTGAGCAAGCCATTCGTGCGAGCCAAATGGCAGCATGGCCTGATTTACAGCCCTGTTGTATCCAAGCGTATCCGGCGCATAAAAATAGAACTCCCTGATACTTCTTTGAGTAAACCTACCTGTAAATTTTGCACCAACCTGTCTGGCCAGCATTTCTACCAGTCTGTCTTCCATGTTGAGCAAAACTTCCGATTCCTCCTGCTTAGGCATCCCGTTTTTGTCGGTCTGATTGAGCTTTACCCTTAAAATAACCACAAAAGAATCTTCCGGAACTGGTGCCAGTGATTTGTAACCCAAATCTACATTGATGGAAACGGGTCTTCCGTTCAGTGAAACAATATAGTTCTCCCAATCGTGTTCCACTTTTTGAGCTACACCGGCAAATGGGATAAAAAAGAGTAAGTAAAATAAATATTTCTGCATGATCGGAATTCGGTTCAGAAAGTAAAGTAATTTCAATTCCAACAAACAGGGAAATAAATGCCACTGATCCGTGATATTATTAACGTTTTGGAAACAGCTGCTCCGCTTCATTTGCAGGAAAGTTATGACAACGCCGGACTGGCCTGCGGCAATCAGGATTTGGAATGCAGCGGTGCATTGGTAGCTCTTGACCTCACGATGGCAGTTATCAATGAAGCAATATCCCTTAAAAAAAACCTCATCATCACCCATCATCCCCCTATTTTCAAAGGACTAAAGCAGGTGGTATCTGGTGATGCGGTATCAGACCTGATAATAGCCTGTATCAAAAATGACATCAGTGTCTACGCGAGCCACACCAACCTTGACAATGTATTACATGGCGTGAATGGTGAAATAGCGGCCAGGTTAAATTTACAAAAAACAAGGGTGCTACAGCCCCTGCCCGACACCCACCGGCAACTGGTTGTATTCGTGCCTGAAAAAAATGAAGAAGCAGTAAAAACGGCCATGTTTACAGCAGGAGCCGGAACTGTAGGCCTTTATGATGAATGCAGTTTTTCCACAGGTGGTACCGGAACATTCAGGCCCCTCAAGGGTTCGAACCCATTTACAGGTGATCTTAACATCAGGAGCAATGAACAGGAAGTCAGGCTTGAATTCATCTATCCTGT
>CANHUF010000425.1 GCA_947463715.1 Sphingobacteriales bacterium | reverse complement strand
TGATGGCATTGATGTAAAACTCCGATGATACCCTTGCAGTTGACTTATCTTTTGCAAAGGTGAACATACCCACGCCAGGATAGATTATCACAACAGGATTGGGATCGCGGAGCGCCGGACTATTGTCGTGTCTGCAGTTGTTGTAGTAATCGGTATACATATTGCGGTATGCCACAATTTGAGGCTCGATGGCTGACTTCAACTGACCAAGATCACTGAGGTCTGCATCTGGTGCAAGCTGCAGTACGAGCGGACTAATCTTCGTTCTAAGGAAGTGATCAGGACAGCTGGTTCCCATTGGAGCAAGCCTCCCGAGGTCATTGGAATTGATGAACTCAAGCACCCGTGTATCATCGGTAAAATGTCCAAGCATGCGGGTATGTGAAGAGCAGAAGCCCCTTAAGACCGGAGCCAGGGCTGCAGCTCTTGCTATTCTTTCTTCCTGTGGAAGCGATTCGATTTTTTGTCCACCAAACACACTGCCATTTTTAACAACCTGTTCCTCAATGTAAGCTGCACATTGTTCAATTACTTCCAGAGAATTGATGTAACAATCGTATGCGGTATCACCCCAGGTAAATAAACCATGCGAACCCAGCATAATGCCCCTGATTCCCGGATTGGCTTCAAGACAGGCCTTAAGTTGCAAGCCAAGATCGAAACCCGGGCGCTGCCAGTTCACCCATCCGATTGTTCCATTAAACAGTTCACGGGTTATCTTTTCACCATCCTTTGATGCAGCAATGGCTATTGCGGCATCCGGATGCAAATGATCGATGTGCTTAAAGGGAAGAAAACCATGAAGTGGTGTATCTATCGATGGTGCTTTCGAATCCAGGTCAAAAATACAGTGATTGAATAAGGCCACCATCTCATCTTCGTAGGCCAGCCCACGGTATACCTTAGTCAGATTTTGTAATCTTTCCATATAAAGCGCAGCAAGCCCGTTGCGTTTCAGGGAACCGATGTCCCCTCCTGAGCCTTTGATCCACATCACTTCTGTATCCTGCCCGGTCAAAGGATCTTTTTCAATCGTCTTGCAGGATGTATTGCCTCCGCCATAATTTGTTATGCGCAAATCGGCTCCGAGTATATTGGAACGATAAAGCAGCAGGGCTACTTCATCACCTTCCATTGATTTTGCCTTTTCCTGATCCCATAGATAATTCACATACCTGAACACAGCATTCTCTGACATAATTAAGTTGTATTAGATTTAATTTTTAAATACTATTGATGAAGCCCATTGCCATATCCCACAACAAGCACAGACAGAATGATGATGGCAATCCCGGCTATAATTGTTCGGGTTGTTTTCGCACGTACCCCCTGCCACTCTTTGAGAAGCAGTCCCCACACATTCGCCACAAGGATGATGAAGGCCATGTGGAGGATCCAGGAACTCGGACCATTACCGAGTTTGCTTTCGCCCATGCCGTAAAAGAAAAATTGCAGAAACCAGGTGGTTCCGGCAATGGCTGAAAAAAGATAATTTTTTACCAATGGTGTTGACCGGTCAGTATAATCACCAAAAGATTTATTCCTGATATTCAGAATCAGGCACCATATGAGGTTAGTGGTGAGTCCGCCCCACAATAACACCACATAAACCACATTATTCCTGTATAGAAATTCTCCTTCTCCTGCATGGGATGCTACCCAAACCGCATTGGCCAAATTGGCCATAGATTGCCCGGCTTCCAATCCGAAATTAAAACAGGCACTGAGTACTCCGGATATAACTGAAACCAACATGCCTAATCCGAATTTGTACTCAGACTTTACCGAAACGCCATGCGGATCTGTTCCAGTAGCCTGCAATTCCTTCTCTTTAAGCATCCCAGCTTTGCCACTGACCATAATACCAGCTACACAGATGAGGAGACCAATGATAATGGTTCTTCCCCAGTCTGACCCAATCATCATACTGAAAGTATCTTTCCCTTCCACCACATTGAAGTCATAATAAATCGCCGGGATAAGGGCGCCAAAAACCATACACAGGCCCAGGATAATGCTGCTGCCCAGAGAAACCCCAAGATACCGCACACCTAAGCCATAGGTAAGTCCACCTATACCCCAGAGTACCCCAAACAGAAAAGTATATCCCAATACAGCGCCACCTGATCCGGAGATGATTTCAGCAAAACCAGGAATGGTAAGGTAGGCTGCCAGTGGAGGCACTATCAGCCATGAAAACAATCCACCTATAATCCAGTAGCTCTCCCACTGCCACCCTTTTACTTTCTTGAATGGGATATAAAAACTTCCTGAGGCGAATCCGCCTATGAAATGAAAAAGTACTCCTAGAATGACCTGCATAGTGTTGGTGGGTTAATGGCAAACTGATAAGCTAATATACTTATTTACGGTGATGCTTTCATCGAAAGCAGCACTGTTCTTTTGCAATTAATAGAAAGATTTCCGGATAACCATCCTGCAGTGTTTGTTAACACACAGGCTTTATTCGAGGGGCTTCAATGTGGCATAACTTATAGAAACAGGAGAGACATCAGATTGAAAACTTAGCTTATTGAAACTGATGGTTGGAAAGAACACAGACGTCATTGTTGTCAGTCCGCCATCGGCAAACAACTCCACTGAAGCAACATCAATAATCAGCGTCATTCTGAGTTTTTTACTGCTTGCAAGCCTCGGAGAGGTATGCCTTGCAGCAAATTCCTTGTGAAAATAACTTTTCCCGGCACGTGTTCTGTCAATAAAATAATTTCCCGTTTGTTTATCATATCCAACCTTTATTTCCTCTTCATTTTCGTTGAAAATAGTAAAGGCACAGGTTTCAAGAGACATGTCTAAATCTATCCGGCATGGCAATGCCGCAACTGATGCGGTTCCTAGAGACAACCCTTTTGAAACATTGGGATAGTTGTACACAATCGCCTTCTGATTATACTTGTTCAGCTCACTCACAGGCATCGATGCCAGTCTGTAACCAGCTCCCAGTTTGACCAACCTGAGTTCTCTTGGTATCGTACAGGCGCTGCGCCAGGTTTCTGTAGGTACCTGATTGGCATACATCCAGTTGCTCATCCAGCCAATGAAAAGCCTTCTGCTTCCGGTATTGGACCAGGTAACACCGGCATATTCATCCGGACCATAATCCAGCCACTGGGTTTGGGTTGA
>CANHUF010000424.1 GCA_947463715.1 Sphingobacteriales bacterium | reverse complement strand
TTGAATGACTTTACCAGTTCAACTGTATCCTGGAGAATGGACCTGAATTGTTTTTGTCCTGAAGCTGTTTTCAGGTTGATGATGGGTTCTACATGCAGCTCCCCCGCTCCGGCATGGGCATAAATGGAATATTGTACACCATGCTGCTGCAGGAGTTTTTCCAGCTGTTCGATATAAGCCGGAAGGTCTTTGGGAAGTACAGCACAGTCTTCTATCAGGTTTACCGGCCGCGCATCTCCGGGTAGGTTGCGCAATAGGCCCAGTCCTGCTTTGCGCACATCCCAGGCCAATTTGCATTGCTCACCCTGCAAAACGGGATAGGCATAGCCCAGTTCGTTTTGTTGCAGCGCATATATGAAGGATGAATACTTGTCGTGCAACATTTGCTCATCATCCGCAAAGAATTCCACCATGAGAATGGCCTTGGGTTCACCTGCTATGAAAAAGCGGTTGGCTGATAAATCAGGATGTTCTTTGGTGAATTGCAAAATGAAATCATCCACCAGTTCGGAGGCTGCACATCCCTTCTCCAGTGCTACCAGGTTGGCTTTCAGGGCTTCCTGCATGGAGGCGGCATGAACGGCCACCATGGCCACATGTGGCGGTGGAAGTTCCATCAATTGGAGCTTCGCTTCGGTGATGAAGCAGAGTGTGCCTTCGGAACCAGCTATCAGGGTGCAAAGGTTAGCGCTTTCCAATTTAGGAAAATGTTGAGCCAGGAGGTCAAGCGCATAGCCCGTATTGCGTCTTTTGATGCCCGGATCCGGGAATCCTGCTGCAATAATCCTTCTGTTTTCAGTATCGCCCAGCAGCTCACTGATCCCGGAGTAAATCTGACCTTCGGTATTGTCGAGTTGTGCTTTTGCCTCCCACTCCCTGCGCGATAAAGGTCCAAATGTTGTTTCAGTTCCATCGTGCAGGATGGCTTTGACTTCAAGCAGGTGATCACGCGTATTACCACAGGAGATGGAATGAAGTCCACAGGAATTGTTACCAATCATCCCACCAATCATGGCCCTGTTGGCGGTGGATGTTTCCGGACCGAACTGCAACCCGTGAGGCTTCAGAAAAGCGTTGAGGTCGTCGCGGATAACACCAGGCTGCACACGCACCCACTTCTCCTCTTTATTCAGTTCTACAATGCCAGTGAAGTACTTTGAAATGTCTACCACGATGCCATTACCCACTACTTGTCCGGCCAGGGAAGTACCTGCTGCCCGCGGTATCAGGGTTGTTTTGATGGACCGCGCATAGGAAATCAGTTTACATAAATCGGCTGAATTGCTCGGGATAGCTACTCCCAGCGGCAGTTCCTGGTATTCAGAGGCATCAGTAGCATAGATGCGGCGCACTGCCAATTCAGCACCTTCTGATTTGAAATACAGCTCACCTTCAAAACCTGACTGCAATTCCTTAAAGTCCATGTGTAAAATTAACCAAAATCAGGACAAACGCTTTTTCAACCTCAGCAATGCTTCCAGGAAATAATAATCGGCATAAATGAGGGGAGCATCGATTTCACCACCATGGGGGATGCTGCCAACTGAATGTGCCAGCAGGAAATTGGCATTGGCACCCATGGGTGTTCTGTATGCCGGAGACGAAAGACTTTTCAGTGATGCTTCGGCAAAAGCAATCATTTCAGCACCTTCCTTCTTGGGAACGTAATCACACAGTTCCAGCAATGCTGATGCAATGATGGCTGCTGCTGATGCATCGCGTGGCTGCAAACCTGATGTATATTTTGCTGCATTGGTTCCACAGGGGGTATAGGCAGGATTTCCTGCTTGGTAATCCCAATAAGGCACCTTATCTGCTGGCAGGTTTGGATGCTTCATCAGGTAACTGGCCAGTCCGCGTGCCTGTTTCAGGTATTTTTTATCCCCTGTTTCGCGGTATGTCATGGTATAGCCATATAGCGCCCATGCTTGTCCGCGAGACCATGCCGATTCATGTGCATACCCTTGGGCAGATTCTTTGGCTACTACTTTACCTGTTTGTTCGTCGTAGCAAACCACATGGTAGGCACTGAAATCATCCCGGAAATGATTTTCCAGGGTGGTATTGGCATGGGTGATGGCTACCTTTTTGAAGTATGGATCTCCGGTAACTTTGCTCGCAAAAAAGAGTAGTTCCAGGTTCATCATATTGTCGATGATGACCGGGAATTTGTATACCGTTCCGGTAGTCCAGCTTTTGAAGTTGTTCCATGATTTGATGGTACCCGTTTTTTCATCAAACCGGGTGCAAAGTGATCTCGCTCCCTGCACCAGTATATCCCTGTAACGTGCATCATTGGTGAGCCGGTAACCCGCACCGTAGCTGCAATACATCATGAAACCCAGGTCATGGTGGTCTTTGAAATCCTTGAGCGGTTCCAGCGCAGCTGTCCATTTTCTGGCTTCCAGCTGCCATTGCGCATCACCCGTATACTCGTGCAGGAGCCACATATTTCCGGCAAAAAATCCGCTTCGCCAGTCGTATAAATTCGCCAGGTGAGCTTGACCTGCTGTTTTCATGGTTACGGGAATCCGGCTGCTATCGCCTGATGCTTGTGCCATGGCTTTGGTTTTGGCTGCAGCAAGCTGAAAGTTTTCATTGATCCATGGCAGGAGACTTTCAGGCTTGGTAGAAAGGAATGAGAGGCTTGTAAGGATGACTGCAAACAGGTAAATGAGCGGACGGCAAGAATATTTTTTCATGAGCAGATAAATTCATTCAATCATTGATTGTGTGAATTTAATCAATTTCATAAAAAAGCATTCAAACATGTTTGAGTAGAAAATCAGCATCAATTTGCAGCTGTTCGTATATCCCTTTTAAAAAAGGGGCACAAGGCCCCTTTAAACTGATACCCGAATTCTTTAATCCGCTTTACTGGGTATTGAGGCAACGCCCTGTTCTTTTTGTGCAAGGTATTTCTCTATGCCACTCAAGATTTTAGTTGCAATTTCCTCTTGCTTGTTTTTGATCATGGCAAGATCCTTTTCGTTTGTAATAAATCCTGGGTGTACCATTATGGCGGGAATAGATGATTTGTCTAAAACCCAGATACCCATTTTTCTAGTCTTAACTGTGGTGCTGCTGAAAAGATCTGTGAGGCTTTCCTTCATGATGCTGGCCAAAGGAATGCTCTTTAAATAAGC
>CANHUF010000423.1 GCA_947463715.1 Sphingobacteriales bacterium | reverse complement strand
TATATCTTATTCCCGGAACAGGGAAATCAACTACAAAACATCAGGTAATCGCCAGCAGTTCTATAAGGATGATTTGAATTTTATCCGGAAGCAGGTTTATGTTGGCGGCGTTTTTTCCTACCGCAAAGGGTCAATTGAGCGGCACTATGTGAAGCTCGGCGTGCAGGCTGAAACGATCGCAGATACAGTAGCAGCAATGAATTTAAATTACCTCGGTTCAGGTAAAACCAAAGTTGTTTATCCTGAATTGAAGTATACTTACCAGTATTTCAACATGAATTACATGCCCTATCCAACCCGGGGAACCTCTTTTGAGCTGGAATTGATGCGCAGGGGTGTTACAACTGCTGTTAACCTTACACAACTTCAGGTAAAGGCAGCCCGCTATTTTGAAATGCCCCGGAAGTTCTATTTCAGTGCTGCCGCAGAAATGCATATCAGATTACCCTTCGATCAGCCATTTTTCAATCAGCTCATGTTGGGCTACAATGATTCTTACCTGCGCGGGCTGGAATATTATGTGGTTGATGGCGTTGCCGGCGGTTTCGTCAGAAATACACTGGGAAAGGAGATTTTTAAATACAGGTTCAAGACTGGATTAAAATCGAAAACTTATGCCAGTATACCATTCAGGTTTTACCTGAAGGCCTATGGCGATATGGGATATGTTTATAATAAGCGCATGCAGGGCGGCAATACTTTGAATAACACTTTTCTCTATACCGGGGGAATAGGATTGGATGTAATCAGTATTTATGATGTTGTACTGCGTTTCGAATACAGCTTCAATCAGTTTCGGGAGAGGGGTGTATTTGTACATAAGTCTGATTTGAAGAATTAAACCCTAACTTAGTTGCATGAAGGTTGCTATTTACAGCAGAGGGGGGCAAACACTTGAGCCACAGGATGTGGATAGCCTGTGTAATGCATTAACCGCTTCAGGAATAACACCGGTTGTTTTCAGTGAGCTTGCAGGTCATTTTGCTGAGGTTGCAGAAAACGACAAAAACATCAGGCCAACGCCGGATTTATTTCATGATGAAAAAGATCTTGATGCCAGCTTTGATGCACTCATCTCTTTGGGAGGTGATGGAACCTTACTGGATACCGTTTGCCTGGTTAAGGATAAGAAAATTCCGGTTCTGGGAATAAATTATGGCCGGCTTGGTTTTCTTGCCAGCCTGGGTAAAGACAATATAGCTGAAGCTGTTGAAGCCTTGCAGCTGAGAACATATGTGCTCGATCAGCGTGATTTGCTGCACCTTGATGCCAGTATACCCCTTTTTGGCGACACACCATTTGCCCTGAATGAGTTTACAATTCACAAACGGGAGTTTTCTCCCATGATCAAGATTCATACTTACCTGAATGGAGAGTTTCTGAATACATTCTGGTCTGACGGATTGATTGTTTCAACACCAACGGGTTCAACCGGATATTCACTCAGTTGCAATGGACCGGTTGTATTTCCGGATAGCGCCAATTTTGTCATTACGCCCATAGCTCCACACAACCTCAATATCAGGCCCATTGTGGTGCCCAATCACAATGTGATTTCTTTTGAAGTAGAGGGAAGGATGGATGATTTCATTTGTACGATGGATTCACGCAAGGAGGTGGTAAGAAAAGATGTGGAGTTGGCTATACGCAAAGAAAACTTTAATTTTCACCTTTTAAGGCTCAATGAAAATAATTTCCTAAGAACATTGCGGGAGAAATTAACATGGGGTTTTGATACCAGAAACCGTTAAGATTATATTTTTACATCCAATGAGTAAGTTGTTAACCTTTTTATCAGTTCTTACGCTATCAGCTGAGATTGCTTATGCTCAGCCAGAAGCAATTGTACAGGAGGGAGAAATAGGAATCACCGTAGGAGCAGCTCATTATTTTGGAGACCTCAACAACAGGACGGCCTTTAACAAGCCAAAGCCAGCTTTAGGTGTTTTTTTCAGAAAACAGTTTGGTAATTATGTGGCACTGCGGGTTGGAGCGCACTACGCTCAGCTTGGTTATTCTGATGCATACAGTAAAATCGAATACCAGAAAACCCGCAACCTGAGCTTTAATTCAGATATCTGGGAGCTGGCTGTTCAGGGAGATTTCAATTTTTTCAAGTTTATTCCGGGTAGCAAATATTATTATTTTACCCCTTATGTAACCCTGGGGGTAGGCACATTCAATTACGACCCCTATGCTTACTGGCTGGATCAAAAATATTATTTGAGACCACTTGGTACAGAGGGCCAGAATCTTACCGGCAATAAGCCATACAGCAATCAGGCATTCTCTTTTCCGCTGGGGATGGGTATAAAATACAATATTTCAGGAAATGTTAACCTGGCTTTTGAAATATCCCACCGTTTCACCACTACAGATTACCTGGATGATGTGAGCAAAGTTTATGCTGGACCTGCGGCATTTGCCAATCTTCCACCTAATTCTCCTGCAGCTTTTTTGCAGGACAGGTCCTATGAGTTCGGACTACCTGTAGGAAGGGCAGGCATTCAGAGAGGCTTCAGTGAGCAGAAGGATCGTTTTATCTTTGCTGAGCTTGCCATAACTATTGCTTTCAGTTCTTATAGGTGTCCAAAGCCCAATTAACGTAACTTTGCACCCATGTCTTTAAAACCGCAAATTGACAATAGTAGAATACCGCAGCATATTGCCATCATCATGGATGGTAATGGCAGATGGGCCCAGGAGCAGGGTCAGGATCGCCTCTTTGGACACTTTCATGGGGTTCAGAGTGTGCGCGATATAGTGGAAGGGTGTGCAGAGCTTGGGGTACGATACCTTACCCTCTATGCGTTTTCTACAGAAAACTGGGACAGGCCTCAGCAGGAAGTAACCGGACTCATGGAGTTACTGGTAGAAACGATCAGAAAGGAGGTTCCTATCCTCAATCAGAATAATATCCGGATGCATTTTATTGGAGAATTGTCGTTGATGCCGCCGAGTGCGCAACAGGCGCTCCAGGAAGCCCGGGACCTTACAGCAGGTAATTCAGGATTGAATTTGATTATGGCGTTGAGTTACAGTTCGAGGTGGGAATTGATGGATGCTGTTAAAAGGATTGCCACTGATGTTGAAAATGGCATTTTAAGTCCGCAGCAAATAAGTCAGGATATTTTACAGCAATACCTGTCTA
>CANHUF010000422.1 GCA_947463715.1 Sphingobacteriales bacterium | reverse complement strand
AGCCGGCTACAGCAGCCAGCACCGCCAGGACCTCGTAGTCTCTACTGATATCAATTACCGTCCGGTTGACCTCGAATTTGCCCCAGACGGTTCACTGTATATAGCAGACTGGCACAATGTGCTGATCGGACACATGCAGCACAATATCCGTGATCCGTTGCGCGACCATGTGCACGGCAGGATCTACCGCATTACCTATCCTTCCAGGCCATTGGTAACACCTGCAAAGGTGGATGGCGCCAGCATCACAGAACTGCTGGAAAACCTCAAATTACCGGAATACAGAACCCGTTACAGGACACGCCGCGAACTCAGGGAACATCCCGCAACAGCTGTGCTTCCGGCCCTGAAAAACTGGGTAGCTACATTGGATAAAAATGCACCACAGTATGAGCAAATGCTGCTCGAAGCACTTTGGGTGAGCTGGGGACAAAACAAGGTTGACCAGCCGCTGCTTAGAAAATTACTACAAGCCAAAGACTACCGCATCAGGGCAGCGGCTGTTGAAATAGTTCGTTTCTCCGGCAATGAATTGCCTGATAAAGCGGCACTCCTCATGCAGGCAGCAAAAGATAATGAAGCGCGGGTGAGGCTGGAAGTGATTGCATCAGCTTCATGGCTCAGCAAAGAAAAGGGACTCCCCATCATCCTTGAAGCAGGTAAAAAGCCACTCGATAGCTGGATGCAGAAAGCCTGGGAAACAGCAGAAGCCCATGTAAATGGTCGTGCTGTTGTCAAAAAACCCAAACCTGCTGCAGAAAACGCCGCACCTACGGCTCAGTCCGCTACCATTGCCGCAGGCAAAGCCATCTATATGCGCGACGGATACTGCAATACCTGTCACCAGCCCGATGGCAAAGGACTTGAAGCAGCTGGATTTCCTCCGTTGGCAGGCTCCAAATGGGTCACAGGCAGTGAAGAGCGCCTGATCAAACTCGTCATGAAAGGTATTTATGGTCCGATTGAAGTAAATGGTAAAAAATACCCCGGACAAGTACCCATGACCCCTTATGCAGGCATGCTGAACGACCAGGAAATGGCGACTGTGCTGACTTATGTGCGCAATGCCTTCGGCAACAAAGCACCTGCTGTTACCCCTGAGAAGGTGAAGCAGGTAAGGGCTGCGATCAAGGATAAATCAGGCTTCTACACTCCTGATGAGCTCCTGAAACAACACCCGATGGAACAATAATATTTTACGACTTGGCTAATTATGAATTAAAAATTCCCCTCCTGTCCAGGAGGGGTGGCACGAATGAGACTGCACCAAAGGTGCAGGCGAATGAGCTTGCCTGCCGCAGGCAGGTGACGGGGTGGTGGATTTTAAACCTGATTCCACCACCCCGCCTGTCCAGAGCCTGTCCGCCGCGGCGGAAGGGGAATTTATCGCGTTTTATTTGTAAAACATATCGATTGACTGTACCAATTACATTGTTAAAATGCATATAAACTAAACTTTAAGTAAATTAATTTAACTTAAAACATCAACACCGGATCATGAACATACAATCATCATTTGCGAAATACCTGGCACTGGCCATCATCGGACTCTTTACACTGGTTACAGCAGACGCACAACGCAGTGCAACCAAAAAACCGTTGATTGTTTTTGTAACCGGTGACCATGAATACAGTGGTGAAGCCACCTTGCCCATAATTGCGCAGGAACTGGAAAAGAACTATAGCTTCAGGACCAAAATCCTGAAAGCCTATCCAGACCACAATGCGGAAGAAAACATACCCGGATTGGAATCCCTGCAGGAAGCAGATCTCGCTGTATTTTTTCTCCGCTGGAGAAGGTTACCGGCAGATCAGGTGAAGCACATTGAAAACTACCTGCTTTCCAAAAAACCGCTGGTAGGCTTCCGCACAACCACCCATGCTTTCAATTATCCGAAAGGACACCCCCTGGAAAAGTGGAATGCCTTTGGTGAATTCGCCTTCAACACCCCTCCGGGTTGGGGCGGTGTGAATAAGCATACCCATTACGGACATGAATCTTCTACGGATGTTAAACTGATAGATGCAGCCACTGACGATCCGATCCTTACCGGAGCAAAAGACGCTTTTCACGCCCGCTCCTGGCTCTATCAGGTATTGCCCAATTATCCCTCCAATGGCTCCAAATCCCTGCTGATGGGGCATTCCGTTAATCCCAATACCCCCAAGGCCTACGATAATCCAGTGGCCTGGACAGGCACCAACAGCTATGGCGCGAAAATATTCTTTACCACCCTCGGACATCCTGAAGATTTTGACCAGGTGCCTTTTCAGCGACTGGTTATCAACGCCATCCATTGGGCAGCCGGAAAAAAGATCCCCAAAAAATGGGCAGGACCCATGCAAATCAATGTACCGTACAGAAAATAAAACAACACCCATACATGTATAAAATCGGATTCAATACCCTGGTCTGGTCGGCCGTAGTTTCAGACGACCAGTTCCCACTGCTGGATAAACTCAAAGCCATCGGTTATGATGGAGTGGAATGCTTCATTGGAGCACCCGGAGATGATGCCTATACCCGCTTCGGACAGCATGCCCGTTCGATTGGACTCGAAACAACTGCAGTCTTTGTTGTTGACCCAACTCAAAATCCAACCAGTCCGGATGCAACCACGAGGTCTAAAGCCCTCGACCGCATCAAGTGGGGCATAGACAGGGCCCATGATATTGGTTCAACCATTCTGTGCGGACCTTTTCATTCTGCCCATGGGTATTTTACGAGACAGGCACCGCAGGAGCAAGAATACCAGCATTGCGCTGAAGTGCTGCAACAGGCCGGTGAACATGCCGCATCCGCCGGCATCACCCTGGCACTGGAAGCACTCAACCGCTTTGAATGTTACCTCTGCAATACAATGGATCAGCTCAGCCACCTGCTGACCCTCGCCAATCATCCGAATGTGCGTGCCATGTACGACACACACCATTCCAATATTGAAGAGAAGAAGGCCAGCGAGGCAATCAGTCGCATTGCCCCCTTCCTGGCGCACGTCCACATCAGTGAAAACGACCGTGGCACACCCGGAGACGGACATGTACATTGGGATGAAACCTTTGCGTCGCTCGCCCGAATCAATTATTCCGGCTGGCTGACCATTGAAGCCTTCTCCCGCAACGACCCCGACTTTGCCAATGCCATCAATGT
>CANHUF010000421.1 GCA_947463715.1 Sphingobacteriales bacterium | reverse complement strand
TTGATATCAATTGATTCCAGCATGTCAACTGAAACTTCTCCGGTGAAGGCTCCTGAAGTTTTGTGGTGGCAGTTTTGGGCGGCAATGGCAATGTTTTGTTGTCCTGAAACAGCATTTTGTGCAGGAATAAGAAATGGATAAGGAACAGCAAAAATAATGTGCTGGTCACTTCCCAGTGTTTGGTTTGCAGAAAGTATATCATTGAGTAATGACATACCCTCTGAAAGTGTTTTGTTCATTTTCCAGTTTGCCGCAGCGATTTGTTTTCTCATGCTTTTTTGATTTGATGATATAGTGCTAAAATTTTACTTATTTCCTCCGGAGCGGGCTTCTGATTTTTCATTGCCATCCAGTTTTCTATTTCAATGATTATTTTATCTGATGCATAGGTTTTACCTGTGTTACATCCCCATGAGAACGCCGGTATGTATTTGGGGGAAAGCAATTGCGAATCAAATAAATTTGCAAAAATACCCAATACGGTACCACTGTTTAATGAAGTGTTGATGGCAGTTTTGGAGAAATCACCCATTAACACGCCACATTTTGTACCCCCCGGCTGAAATTCATGCTCACTTATATTCCAGTATTTTATGATACCGCCTGTGTTTTTTACATTGGAACAGGAGGTTCCTGCGCCCAGATTGCACCAAGACCCAATGAAACTGTCACCAATATAACCATGATGACCTTTGTTTGAATATCCCTGAAAAATACTGTTCTTAACTTCACCTCCAATGATACATTCCTTGCCAATGGTTGTGCCTCCATAGATGGTTGCTCCCATTTTAATGGTTGAATGAACCCCTATATAAACGGGACCCCTGATGGCTGAACCAGCCATGATATGTGCCTGTTTGTCAATGATAACAGGTCCTGCTTCAGTATTGAAATAACAGTCCTCAATCAATGCTGATTTATGAATGATAAGGTTATACTGACCAATTTTACGGTATTTATCCTGATTTACCAGGTAGTTACTATCTTCTGCAAACAGGTGTTCATCTTTGGAGATGGCGGTGGCATTTTGCCTGATGAGATCCCATGGGGAGTTCAGGATAAAATCAAATGATGTGTCAGGTCTGTTTTGACGCTGATTGATTGTTTGTGTGCCGAATAAAAGGTCCTGAAAGGAATTCAAGTAAGTAAGCGGTAGGAATTCATCCCGCAGTTTGTCTGTATTCGGATTGGTATTATGCATGCAATTTTAAACTGTGCATGAAATTAAGGAAAAAATAAACCCTCCTGATTGGGAGGGTTTCAAGATTATTTCTTGGCGTATTTTCTTTTGAATTTGTCAATCCTTCCTGCTGTATCTACCAGAATGTTTTGTCCGGTGAAAAACGGATGGGAAGTATTTGAAATTTCAAGTTTGATTACGGGGTATTCGTTACCGTCTTCCCACTTAATCATTTCTTTTGACTGCGCTGCTGAACGTGTAAGGAATGTAGTTCCATTACTCATGTCTTTGAAAACTACGAACCTGTAACTGTCTGGATGGATACCTTTTTTCATTTTATTGATTTTTAGGCTGCATGGATTTGGCCATGACATTGTTAAGTGTGCAAAAGTATAACTTATTTGTTTAAAAGCCTAATTTTTATCAGGAACGCATATTTTCAAATTGCAGCGGAAGTGAGAGTTCAGCTTGTTTGCATGCCTGTATTGCTTCCTGAAGGTCATCAATCTTTTTTCCGGTTACCCTGATGATATCATCCATTATCTGGGTTTGAACCTTTAATCCGGCATCTTTGATGATTTTGGTAATCTTCTTTGCATCGTCCTGTTTCAGGCCATTTCGAACCAGGATTTCCTGTTTGAAGGTTTTTCCGCTTGGATAACCATCTTTTGTCTGATCAAAAGCGTGTGGGGAAATACCCTGTTTGTTGGCCCTGTTTATGAGAACCTCTACCAGCTGTCGCATTTTCATATCGTCAGATGTTTCGAGGTTAATTTTCATTTCTTTTTTATTCAGGTCAATCACAACAACCGAGTCTTTGAAATCAAACCGATTGGTAATTTCCTTCTTAGTGACATTTACAGCATTATCAAGCAATTGTGAGTCTACCTTACTTACAATATCAAATGACGGCATATTGAATAAGTTTAAGCGGTTTTAGTCTGGTGTTTTTTGCCAAATTGTATCCAAAGCCAGATACCAAATAACATCAATCCGGATGATATCAATTCAGCTTGTGTAGGGTGAAAACCCCAGATATCATAGGTGGTATTGACCCTTATTTTTTCAATCATAAATCTTTCGAATCCGTTTAATACAAGATAAACGGCAAAAAGTCTTCCTGGAACAGTAATTTTAGTCCTCAATTGCCACAATACGAGGAATAACAACGTACAGGCTATGATTTCATAAAGCGGAGTTGGAAAAACAGGTGGAGATAGCTGGTTACAGTATCCTCCTGTACAATCATTTATAGGAACCCCTACTTCATTCACATTATGCGGATAATTGTATGCCCATAACCAGTTTGGCAAAAAGGATAAACCTTTGACACTGGCATGAGGTATACTATCGAGGTGACCATGTTCCGCTACAAGTGCTCTCGTGAAATCTCCCCCATTCATCAGGGCATTGTGGAATTCCCACTCTGCTGCCGGTACAATTTTATTTTCTGTACTTACTTTATAGGCGCTATTGAAAATTCCCCAATCACCATCCCCGGAAACATGACAGCCCATTCTACCAATGGCGTAGGCAATCATCAGCGCTGGTGCAGCTGAATCTATTAAATGTCTGATGCCAATTTTTTTAGACCTGGCAAAAAGGATAATTACTGTTGCCGCAAGAATGAGGCCACCATAAAAAGTAAGTCCACTGGGCGAAAGGAGATTCCCAATTGGATCCTGAATAAATCTGTCCCAGTTCTCGAGGTTATCGAAAATTTTTGCTCCCAAAAATCCTGCTATTGCTGCATAAACGGTTATATCTCCTACCCTTTCGTGCGGATAAACCTTTATTGTTTTTTCTTCAGGTTTAGGCAGTGCCTGCTTTTTCTTTTCATAGTATTTGAGTCCGGAGAACAGCAATCCCAGAAATAAGCCCCCCATCAAAGAACCCTGACTGGAAAAAACATATTCCTGCGGGTTTACACCACTGTCATTTAAAAATACACCAAGCAGTTTGTAACCAACCAGAA
>CANHUF010000420.1 GCA_947463715.1 Sphingobacteriales bacterium | reverse complement strand
TAAAATCCCATTGAGATTTAATATCGTGAGTGGGCATTTTGATTGTTCCAAGAATAAATTAACTTCATTGGGAGGAAGTCCTAAAATGGTTGGTAGATATTTTAATTGTAGTAATAATAAATTAACTACCCTAGAAGGTGGACCAACATCAGTTGGTGGTAATTTTGATTGCTCTGGTAATCAATTAACTACACTTGATGGATGTCCTAATGTTGGTGGGAATTTTGATTGCTCGGTAAATAAATTAACTTTATTCAGAAAAATTGGTGGAACTTTTGTTCACAAAAATAAGAAATCCTAATGAAACACCTAAAACTATTTGAAAACTTTGAGATTGTAGAACCTGTTAATTATGGAGAACCGCTAAATAATAAAGAGCTTAACTTCTTACAAGGTTATAATATAATGTGTCCAGAATTTATCCAGAAGGATGATAATTACTACTATGTGTTTAACCATAGATGTGAAAACATCAAAGACCTACCCCTGACTTATATTAATGCCGTTTGTAAAAAATATAACATAGAAAACTACACTATCAATGATGATTATACAATTGATGTAACCGGTGATGTTTACATAAAAAATGTATCCTTAACTAAAATACCTTTGGTATTTAATATCGTACTTGGGATTTTTAATTGTTATGGTAATAAATTAACCACACTAGAAGGATCCCCTAGATCAGTTGATCATTTTAGTTGCACTTCTAATAAATTAACCACACTAGAAGGAGGACCCGAATATGTAGGTGAGAATTTTTATTGTCAAACAACAAATTGACCACATTAAAAGGATGTCCTAAAGAGGTTGGTGGGAATTTTTATTGTGGTGATAATAAATTGACTACCCTAGAAGGAAGTCCTAAATCAGTTGGTGGGAATTTTGCTTGTGATGGTAATAAATTGACCACATTAAAAGGAAGTCCAGAATCAGTTGGCGAACATTTTGATTGTCATAAGAATCAACTAACTACCCTAGAAGGTGGACCAACATATGTTGGTGGTAGTTTCAATTGTCAAAATAATAAATTGACTACATTAAAAGGAAGTCCTAAATCAGTTGATGGAGTTTTATATTGTTCTGGTAACCCATTAAAATCATTAATTATAAAAGGTAATATAGTATATAACTGATGAAACATATAGCACTATTTGAGAATTTTGAGGTCGCTGAACCAATCTTATATGGAGATCCATTGAATGATAAGGAAATTAACTTTTTGAAAGAATATAATGTGATGTGTCCAGAATGGATAAAGAAAGATGATAACTATTACTATGTATTCGACCATAGATGTGAAAATATTAAAGATCTACCAGAGACTTATATTAATGCCGTTTGTAGTAAATACGCTGTAAAAAACTATAAGATAAATGATGATCTATCGATCGATGTGGATGGTAAAGTCAGTTTTTCAATATGGGTTTATCTAAACTACCTTTGGTATTTAATAATGTATCAGGATTTTTTGAATGTGGTGGTAATAATTTAAATACCCTAGAGGGAAGTCCAAAAGAGGTTGATGGACATTTTTTATGTGCTGATAATGAATTGGTTACATTAGAAGGTGGCCCTAAAATGGTTCTTGGGAGTTTTTATTGTTCTGATAATAAATTGAAAACATTAGAAGGCGGACCCGAAAGTGTTGGTGGGGATTTTTATTGTTCGTATAATGACCTAACTACAATGTTAGGTGCTCCAAAATATGTTGGTGGAGATTTTTTCTGCTATAATAATCCATTAAGATCTTTAGAATACAATGGAATAGTAAAAGGAAGTTTAATATATACCCAATGAAACATATATCACTATTTGAAAACTTCGAGATTGATGAACCCATTATAGATGGAGAATTGTTAAATAATAAAGAGATTAACTTTTTACAAGGGTATAATATATTATGCCCAGAGTTAATCTTAAAAGATGATAACTATTACTATGTATTTAATCACCGATGTGAGAACATCAAAGATGTACCAGAGACTTATATTAATGCTGTTTGTAGTAAATACTATATAAGAAAATATACTATCAATGATGATCACACTATAGATGTAGATGGTAATGTTAACATATCTAATGAAAAATTAACTAAAATACCTTTGAAGTTTAATATCGTAAGTGGACATTTTATTTGTTCTAATAATAAATTAACTACCCTAGAAGGAAGTCCTAAAGAGGTTGGTACTTATTTTTTTTGTCAATATAATAATTTAACTACCTTAAAAGGTGGACCTGAAGATGTTGGTGGTAATTTTTATTGTAATGATAATAAATTAAAAACCCTAGAAGGAAGTCCTAGATCAGTAGGTGGATATTTTGATTGTAGTGAAAATAAATTGACTACCATAGAATGTGGACCAGAACACGTTGGTGGTAATTTTTATTGTAAATACAATCCGTTAAGACAAAGAGAATACAAAGGAATTATAAAAGGCAAATTAATATATACTCAATGAAACATTTAAGACTATTCGAATCTTTCGAGATTGTTGATCCAATTGATTATGGTAATCCTTTAAACAATAAAGA
This sequence comes from Sphingobacteriales bacterium, assembly GCA_947463715.1. Taxonomy (GTDB): domain Bacteria; phylum Bacteroidota; class Bacteroidia; order Chitinophagales; family Chitinophagaceae; genus Pollutibacter. The sequence goes on along the minus strand of CANHUF010000420.1, from coordinate 628 downwards.
AATTAACTTCTTAAAAGGATATAATATAATGTGCCCGGAATGGATCTCTAAGGATGATAACTATTATTATGTATTTAACCATAGATGCGAGAACATCAAAGATCTACCTCTAACATACATTAATGCAGTTTGTAGTAAATTTGGTATAAAAAAATATACCATCAATGATGATCACACAATTGATGTATCAGGTGATGTTTATATAAAATATAAATCCTTAACTAAAATACCTTTGAAATTTAATATCGTAAGTGGAATTTTTAATTTTTATGGAAATAAATTAACTACACTATATGGATCCCCTAGATCAGTTGATCATTTTAATTGCTCTGGAAATAGATTAACTACCCTAGAAGGAAGTCCTGAATCGGTTGATGGGAATTTTTATTGTCAATATAACAAATTAACTACCCTAGAAGGAAGTCCTGAATCAGTTGGTGGTGATTTTTATTGTGGATCCAACCATTTAACCACATTATTAGGAAGTCCCAAAACAATTGGTGGACATTTTGATTGTCGTGATAATAAAATAACTACCCTAGAAGGAAGTCCCAAAACAATTGGTGTACATTTTGATTGTCGTGATAATAACCTAACTACTCTAGAAGGTGGTCCCGAATCGGTTGAT
>CANHUF010000419.1 GCA_947463715.1 Sphingobacteriales bacterium | reverse complement strand
TGGCTGTTACCCGGCAGGAACTTATGTCAGAAATCCACTTGGCAGTTCACATGCACCTTGGGCAGGCGCTGAGGGCGCCGTTATCTTTGTCAAGCTTCATCAGTTTGACCTGCAAGATGCGTCGCATTGCGTGATTCAAACACGCGAACAAGCCTGGTATCAGGGCCTGGTTTCCGGGCTGAAGGTAATGCCTCTGCATGAATTTGGCGCAGAGCATGTGGCATTGGTGAAATGGGCACCCAATACCCGCTTTAACCCACACCAACATTGGGGCGGCGAAGAAATTCTGGTGCTCGAGGGCGTGTTCTGCGATGAGCACGGAGTCTACCCGGCCGGAAGTTGGTTACGCAGCCCACACCTGTCAAAACACCAGCCTTTTACTGGCCCCGAAGGCGCGCTGATCTATGTCAAAACCGGGCATCTGGGCCATTAAAGCGTAGCTGTTATGACAGTCGTGATGCGAATTGATTCGAATTAAGCGGGGCGCATTATTGTGCGTGCAAACGCGATGCGCTTTGTCGAACCGGCCACCCTGAGCTTAGAAATAAGTTTTTTAATTTTTATATTTCAGAATGTTAGCTTAATGCTCACCTAAACAGTATCTCTCTGAAGACCGCATGTATTCCAGATATTTATTTTCAGGGGAGATTTATTCACTCGCCTCTGATGAACCATGCAAAAGAGGAGCTCGTTCCATGAGCTTGCTGAAAAAATTGTATCGAAATTCTCTGCATAAAATGGGCTACAAATTTCCTTAACGCCCAAACATAAGACTATTTTTAACAAACTGAATCATCAATTGTGCGTTTACATGTTTGCTATCTACTGATGCTTAATGCCTCTATCACCGGTGCTTCAGAATTGTCCTGGATTAGTCGACCACTGTACTCAATCAAAACCGCATTATTGATTTACTAAAGACCTAGGATAAGTGCAGAGCAAGCATTACCATGTTTTGCATGAATGAGCAGATTAAAAGAGGCGTGCAACAACGGCTGATCGATGCAGCTTTGCAATGCTTCCTTGCAGATGATTATCATCGTGTCACTACTCGACAAATCGCCGCTGAGGCGGATACCAACGTGTCGATGATCCGCTACTATTTCGGCAACAAAGAGGGACTCTATGAGGAGATGATCCGCAGTATCTTACAGCCACTGCTCGACGTTCTCGACAGTTCGCTGCTCACATCCACCGAAGGATTTGCCGATTACTTCCGTATTTACTATCGAACCATGCAGGCAAATCCCCGCTTTCCGGCTCTGATACTCAAAGTGATTGCTCTCAAACAAGGACCTGGCAAACGCTTCATCTACCAACTGCTGGAACGAGGACGGCAGCGCGGGAGGGAAAGAATTGAGAAGCTGAAAGAACATGAATTGATTGCACAAGAGGTTGATCCTGACGTTATACGTATTGCATTTGTCAGCCTCGCAATGATGCCGATGCTGATCAAACCAGTGTTCGAGAGACAGATTGAGCGGGAGATGGATGAGGTGTTTATCGAACAACTGGCCTCCTTGTGCGGGCAACTATTCAGCAGGGGGCTTTTGCCCGCCACGGAGAAATGATATGTCTTCTTTGCAACGCAATGCTTTCAAGGTCAAAGTTTTTCAAGGTGTTGTGCGGTTCGCCAACGCCCTGACCTCACTCACACACAAGTTGGTACCCCCGCCTTTTCGGATAATTCAGATCGGTAGCGCTTACTGGCAGTCGCGCGCCCTTTATGTAGCTACGGAACTGGGTGTCGCCGATGAGATAGGCGATAAAGTAATGGCCAGCGATGTGATCGCGCAAAGACTGGGGCTTCACGCCGATAATCTCTATCGATTGCTCCGCATGCTTGCCTCCATAGGCGTCTTCGACGAATGCGACGAACGGATTTTCCGCAACAACAAACTCTCTCATTGTCTGCGTAGTGACGCTGAGCAAAGCGTGCGGCAGATGGTGCTCTTGCATAACTCGCCCGAAATGAGTCGCCCGTGGTTTGAGATGCTCAGCCCGGCTCTGCGCAGCGGCGAAGTGCCATTTGCACTGAGTCACAAGGAGGAGCTATTTGAGTATCTCGATCACCATCCCAAATTCGACTCGTTGTTTACCGGCGCCATGGAGTCAGTCGAATCGCTGACAGGTACCGACCATTTAGACGATTTTGACTGGGGACGTTTTGAGCGAATCATCGATGTTGGTGGCTCAAATGGAAGTAAGGCACTTGCCATACTCAAACGAAACCCAGGTTTGAAGGCACTGGTTTTCGATCGCCCCCAAGTGATTGAAAAAGCCACCTCGCATTGGGATGACAGGATCGATGAGGATTTACTGGCGCGCCTCACCTTCATGAGCGGCGATATGCTGCAGGCAATTCCATTAGCCCATTCAAACCTTGATCTCTATCTGTTTATTGCCATCTTTCACTGTATGGACGATACCCAGGCGGGAAAAATTCTTACCAACTTGCGTATGGCTTGCGCTCAGCACTATCCGACCATTGCCATTATAGACTGTGTTGCAGAAGCAACACGCATTAATCCAACCGTTGCCAGCTTCGATATGCAAATGCTTATCGGAACCCGCGGCCGAGAGCGTACCGAAGCCGAGTGGCGTGCTTTACTGACACGCAATGGTTTTGTACTGCAAGAAGTTATCGCCACACGCACTTTTGCGCGACTTTTGGTCGTTAAGGTCAGTTAGGAAGGCGTTTCAACGATGACGGAAGCGCACTGGCGTGCGTCCAAAACGCGATGCGTTTTGTCAAACAGGTAATTTCGCTTCTGCTGCCCGAATTGCCAAACAAAAAAGGCCACCTGAAGGTGACCTTTGTTATTTGGCGCGCCCGGCAGGAATCGAACCTGCAACCCCCGGCTTAGAAGGCCGGTGCTCTATCCGATTGAGCTACGGGCGCAGCACACTGCACTGACCGGTCTGGCGTTAAAAATGGGGTGGCCGATGGGGCTCGAACCCACGACAACCGGAGTCACAGTCCGGGACTCTACCAACTGAGCTACGACCACCATTAACCTGTTGCTGTCCATCAACTGCACGACCAGACCAACGAATTGGTCGGGGTAGAGAGATTCGAACTCCCGACATCCTGCACCCAAAGCAGGCGCGCTACCAGACTGCGCTATACCCCGAATTCGTCGTGATTAATGACGTCTTAATCGCGAGGTCGGCATAATACTCACGCA
>CANHUF010000418.1 GCA_947463715.1 Sphingobacteriales bacterium | reverse complement strand
GGCAAATGGCTTACTGCACTGTCCCGGAAAGTTGAACATGCTTTGGGTTGGGAGAATGGGAAAAGAGACCGTATGCACCAGATTGATGAGGTTATGTCTGTGGAAGAAGGTGAAGGATCTTCCGAGGAAGAAAAAAATATGCTGAAAGGAATAGCTGCTTTTGGTGATGTAACAGTTAGAAGAGCGATGCGAAGCAGGCTCGATGTTCAGGGTGTGGAAGAGTCTGTCAATTTTGAAGATTTAAAGAAAAGTGTAGGGGAGCAGCAATATTCCCGTTTTCCCGTTTTTAAAGGAAGCCTGGATACAATCGCTGGCATGCTTCATGCCAAGGATATCATTCCTTACCTCAATATGCCAGGCGATTTTGATTGGAAAAAGCTAATAAGGCCCGCTTTTTTTATTCACGAACAGATGCTGGTTAAAGACCTGCTGAAAGAATTTCAATACCGGCAAACACATTTTGCCATTGTGGTTGATGAATTTGGTGGTACGGATGGCATAATCACCATGGAAGACATCCTGGAAGAAATAGTGGGTGATATACGTGATGAGTATGATGAAGAGGAATCACTGAATATTCGCCTGGATGAAAACAATTTTGTTGTTGAAGGCAAAATCATGATCAGTGATGCCTGTAAGCTGATGCATGTGCCTGTAAGGGTATTTGACGATGTAAGGGGCAGCAGTGAAACTATGGCCGGACTGGTTCTTGAAATTGCGGGAGAAATACCACAGCTTAATCAGGTCTTTACTGCCAGGGAATTTACTTTTACAATCCTGGAAGTGAATTTTAACCGCATACAGAAATTGAAAGTAACAATTGATCCAACAAAGGCTTAGTATGAAGAACTCCGCTAAATTCAGTTTCCTGTTTATAATAGGCTCAGCTTTTCTTTTGGCATGCAACAGCTCCTATACGCCAAGACCAAAGGGATATTTCAGGATCGACCTGCCTGAACGTTCATACCGCAAATTTGACAGTGCAGGATTCCCCTATAGTTTTGAATATCCTGCTTATGCTGAAATCGTGAGTGCAGACAGTGCAGGGAATGACCCCTACTGGCTTAACATTGAGATTCCTTCTCTCCATGGCAGGATTTACGTGAGTTATAAGCCCGTTAACGGGTATTCAGCACTTAAAGTCAATACAGCTGAGGGCTACAGGGATTCACTGGTAAAAAACAGCTTTGAACGCTTGCGGGAAGAGGCTTATACTATGACCTACAAGCATACCATCAAAGCCAGTGGTATCATAGACTCGGCTTTTATCAATCCCGCTGGTTCCGGAGGTGTTTATTTTTACGTAGCTGGGGAAGCAGCTACTTCCAAGCAATTTTACATCACAGACACAGGTAAACATTTTATGCGTGCTGCACTTTACTTTGATGCAACTCCCAATGAAGATTCCCTTTCAGTTGTAAGCAGTTTTCTGGAACAGGATATGCGTCACCTGATCAGCACCCTGAAATGGAAATAACAGGCTCAGTTTTAGCTGAACTTGCTATTGACCCGTTCCATTGCTATCCTTATTTCATGGTTACACAGGTTGCCAATGCTTCCTTCATGGGAATGGTGCAGTGCTTTTGAAGTATCAAATTCAAATTTTCCCTGATCTATCAGGTTTCCAACCTGTGCATAAGCGTCTCTGAATGGAAGACCCTGATTAACCAGCTCATTCACTTTTTCAACACTGAAAAGGTACTTGTATTTTTCATCCTGCAGTATATCCGATTTTACCTGCATGGCACTGATCATGAGTTTCATCATACTGATACAGGCATGCAACTCGTCGAGTGCAGGAAACAGGATTTCTTTGGTTAGCTGCATATCCCGGTGGTAACCTGAAGGCAGGTTATTGATCAACAAAGTCAGTTCATTCGGTGTGGATTGAATCCTGTTGCATTTAGCCCGGATCAGTTCAAATACATCCGGATTTTTTTTATGTGGCATGATGCTGCTTCCTGTGGTCAGTTCGTCCGGAAAAAAGATGAATCCGAAATTCTGATTCATGTACAAGCAGCAATCCATAGCAAGCCGGCTAAGAGTAGCGGCAACAGAAGCGATGGCCATTGCGGTAAGCTTTTCCGTTTTACCCCTGCTCATTTGTGCATAAACGGAATTATAATTCAGGTCGCTGAAGCCTAGCAACTCAGTGGTTCTTTTCCTGTTTAAAGGGAATGAAGAACCATAACCAGCTCCACTTCCCAGCGGATTTTTATTGGCTACCTGATAGGCAGCTGATAAAAATTCCATGTCATCAACCAGGCTTTCTGCATAGGCTCCCAGCCACAGGCCTATAGAAGAAGGCATGGCTATTTGCAGGTGCGTGTACCCTGGAATCAGGGTATCCTGGTGTTCATTGCTTTTATTGATCAGGAGCTCAAATAAATCAAGTGTGTCTGTTTTAACTGCCGTGATGGCTGAACGAAGGAATAGCTTAATGTCCAGTGCAACCTGGTCGTTCCTGCTCCTACCGGTATGAATCATCTTTCCAGCTTCACCAATGCGTTTGGTGAGCATAAATTCAATCTGTGAATGTATATCTTCAGCGCCATCATCAATCGAAAAATTACCCTCTTTTATCTCCTGCAGGATGGTCTGGAGACCCACTACTGCTTCTGCCGCATTTGCTGCAGACATCAGGCCCTGTTCTCCGAGCATGGTAACATGGGCAATAGAGCCCTGGACATCAAAACTGGCCATCAGCAGGTCGAACTCGCGGTCTCTGCCCACCGTAAACTGTTCTATCTGAGCCGCAGTGGACGTTTTTTCTTTACTCCAGAGTTTCATGATTTCAGGGATGAAAGGGTGATGTTAAGTAGCTGAATGTATTTATCGATGCCTTCTTCCAGCTCGTGAAGGTAGATATATTCGTTGGCGGTATGGCTTCTGGCAGAATCACCCGGACCAATTTTTAAAGCAGGGAAAGGCATCAATGCCTTGTCACTGGTAGTAGGGGAGCCATAATGGGGCAATCCCATGGCATGGCCTGCCATAACGAGCGGGTGTTCCAGCGGTATCATAGAAGATTTTAGCCTGAAGCTTCGGTTCATGAGCTCACTTCGCACTTTACTCCTCAAGATTTCCATAACTTCTTCAAAATTGTATAATTCATTGACCCTGACGTCAACTACAAATCTGCATTGCGCAGGAACAACATTATGGGCTTTGTTATCTGTTTCAATAACAGTAACCTTGG
>CANHUF010000417.1 GCA_947463715.1 Sphingobacteriales bacterium | reverse complement strand
GAAAACCAAACCATCTGCAGCATTGAGTTTTTCAACCCTGTCGCGCGCTTCCTTATCGGTTGCTTCATTTGCCTTAGCTTCAGCCTTCATCTTCTCAATATCTTCCTTGGTAAGTCCGCTGCCAGCTTCAATCCTGATTTTTTGTTCTTTTCCAGTACCCTTATCCTTGGCACTTACATTAAGCATACCATTGGCATCGATGTCGAAAGTAACTTCAATCTGAGGAACTCCTCTTGGGGCTGGTGGAATATTATCCAGGTTGAAAATACCCAGGGTTTTATTCTGATTGGCCATAGGGCGTTCACCTTGAAGCACCTGGATCTGGACACCAGGCTGGTTATCAGCTGCCGTGGAGAAAGTTTCAGATTTCTTGGTTGGAATGGTAGTATTTGATGGAATCAAAACAGTCATAACGCCTCCAAGGGTTTCAATACCAAGACTAAGTGGCGTAACATCTAACAAGAGTACATCCTTAACTTCACCTGTCAAAACAGCTCCCTGAACACCTGCACCAATTGCTACGGCTTCATCAGGATTCACACTTTTATTGGGCTTCTTACCAAAAAACTTCTCCACTATTTCCTGAACTTTAGGAATACGTGTAGAACCTCCAACGAGGATAACTTCATCTATATCAGAAGCTCTCATCCCTGCATCCTTTAATGCCTGTTCACAAGGCTTAAGACAACGCTCGAAAAGATTATCGGCAACCTGCTCAAATTTTGCACGGGTTAACTTCTTAACAAGGTGTTTGGGAACGCCGTCAATTGCAGTTACGTAAGGGAGATTGATTTCAGTTTCTGAAGAAGAAGAAAGTTCGATTTTAGCTTTTTCAGAAGCTTCTTTGAGACGTTGCAACGCCATTGGGTCTTTGCGCAGGTCTACATTTTCTTCTCTCTGAAATTCTTCAGCAAGCCAGTCCATGATTACTTTATCAAAGTCATCACCTCCAAGGTGCGTATCACCATTGGTAGACTTCACTTCGAAAACACCATCCCCAAGCTCAAGAACTGAGATATCAAAAGTTCCTCCCCCAAGATCAAATACGGCTATTTTGCTGTCTATATTCTTTTTATCCAGACCATAAGCGAGGGCTGCAGCAGTAGGCTCATTAATAATCCTCCTCACATTCAGTCCGGCAATTTCACCTGCCTCTTTGGTAGCCTGACGTTGTGCATCATTGAAATAAGCCGGAACGGTCACAACAGCTTCGTTTACTTCCTGACCAAGGTAGTCTTCTGCAATTTTTTTCATCTTCTGCAGAACCATGGCGCTTATTTCCTGTGGGGTATACAACCTTCCATCAATATCGATTCGAACTGTATTGTTATCTCCTTTTGCAACATTGTAACTCCAATGTTTGATTTCTTCCGTTACCTCATCAAATCGCCTGCCCATAAATCGCTTGACACTTGTAATCGTGTTAATCGGGTTGGTGATTGCCTGACGTTTTGCAGGGTCTCCTACTTTACGCTCACCGTTTTTCAGAAATGCAACCACACTGGGGGTGGTCCTTCTGCCTTCATCGTTGGCGATCACGACTGGTTCATTTCCTTCCATTACGGATACGCAACTATTGGTTGTTCCGAGGTCTATTCCAATGATTTTTGCCATATAAGTGAATTTAGATAACTGGTATAATCAAGAGCTGTGCCGATAGTAAAAACAAGAAAAGTTGTCAGTTTTATGGGTAAATCAATGACAATTGATGTTAGAAAAAAGAGAAAATGTCACAAAATGGCAGATATTGATTTATTCTGCTTGGATCAACCTTGTCCTTAAAATGTGTTGAACAATTTGTTCGGCATGAATGCGTGAGTTTTCAATAAACCATTTATTGGTTTTTAGTCCTCCACAGATAACCCCTGCCAAATAGATTCCATCAACAGTGGTCATCATCGTTTCCGGATCATGTATAGGTGTTTGAAATTCATCCGTACCAATTTCAATTCCTATGGCAGTTAAAAAATCAAAGGCAGGTAGGTAACCCGTCATGGCCAGTACAAAATCATTGGCAAGGGTAAGCCGGCCTTCCTCAGTTTCAATCTCAACCTCAAAATCCCTTATTGTGTATAGCTCAGCATTAAAATAAGCCTTTATTGATCCTTCCCGGATTCTGTTTTCTATATCTGGCCTGATCCAATATTTAACGGATTCCCTTATTTGCGGACCACGAACAACCATGGTCACATCTGCTCCTTTTCGCCATGTTTCCATGGCTACGTCAACTGCTGAATTAGCAGCGCCAACAACTATTATTTTTTGTCCGAAATAAGGATGTGCTTCTCTATAGTAATGATGAACCTTGGGTAAATCCTCACCTGGAATACCGAGTAAGTTTGCTTCATCATAAAAACCTGTTGCAATAATCAGTTTTTTGCAGGTATAAGATTTTTTTGATGTGATAACCTGAAACCCTGATTCTACCCGAATTACCTTTATAACACGTTCATAAAGTGCAAGGTTTAGACTCCAGTGAGTTGTAACTCTTCTATAATATTCAAGAGCCTCTGCTCTTGTAGGTTTAGGATTATGTGAAATAAAAGGAACATCCCCGATTTCCAGCTTTTCAGAAGTTGAAAAAAATGTCATGTTAAGGGGATAATTGTAAATGGAATTAACAAGTGATCCTTTTTCAATAATCAAATGGGATAGTCCATTTTGTCTGCATGTTATCCCACATGCAAGTCCAATTGGTCCACCTCCTATTATAATAACATCAACATGAGCATTCAACTTATCCATTTTATGCAGAAACCTTTGTTTTGAAGCTGAAATTACGCTGTGAAAAATAACTAAAGGCTACAACAAAGAAAGTGGTGATGATTTTGGCAATTGTAGGATAAATATGAAGGTATTCAACAAATAACTTCAGAAAGAAATAATTCATTAATAAACTGCAAAGCACAATAACAAGATACCTGAAAAACTGTATCCGCCCTTTAAGCTGCGACTCCTGGAAGACAACGAATCGCATCAATAAAAATCCGGCTGGAAAACTCAATAAAAATGCGAGCAGAAAAGAGGCTATGTGCGGACTAACAACAATCAAACCCAGTTGAAGATTTTGTTTATCCAATACATAGTGATAAAAAAGGAAAAAGAGTAGTATATCAAATAATGTATTTATTCCCCCACAAACTGCGTATCGGTATGTTGTTCTATCGAAAAAACGCCTGAATAGCGGATAGAAAAAATCAAGAATGG
>CANHUF010000416.1 GCA_947463715.1 Sphingobacteriales bacterium | reverse complement strand
GTTCATGCTTGTGATGGTGGTGACCGACAAGGACGCTTGCCAGAAATACTTTGATTTCTGTTTCAGGTAAAAGTTCATGAGGCCCGTCTGGTCTGCCATCGCTTTGCGCCAGACCATCCTGTCCATGATCTCAAACAACAGATTGCCATCCCTGAATTCCCTGATTTGTTCTGCATAAGCAGGGTTGAATTTTTCCAGCTGTCTGCCGATATATGCTTCCTTATCTTTTGTATCGCGGGTTAGTCCATATTTACCTATGGAGCGTTCAATCAGCGCATTGGTGGCAATGAAGCGGCGGTCATCCTGCAGTAGTTGTTCCTTAATCTCATATTCACTTTCTGCAACTGTTTCCGGCACTGGCATTTCTTCTGAAAATTGCAGGATATGAAAGCCGTATGCTGTCTGGAAAACATCTGATGGCTTTCCGTTTTTAGAGAGTTTGAAAACTGCTGTTTCAAATACCGGATCGAATTGTCCAACCCCAATGGACTCAATCAGTCCACCGTTAACCGCTGAACTCTTGTCGTCTGAAAACTGCTTTGCTAACGGTGCAATATTTTCGCCGGCAGCCACCAGTTGCTGCAGAGAGTCTGCCAGCTTCTTTCTGTCTGCCAACATCTCAGCTGAAGCACTTTCAGGGACTGCAATCAGGATGTGAAAAACACTCCGTTTGCCAGTTGTTTTTCTGGTGCTGATTCTTTTGAAACGGTGAAAACCCTCAACCGATTCAATCGCGCTGGTGGTTTCCCCATCCTTGATGGCATAGATTGCATTTTCAAAAGGGTAAGGAAGTGTCAGTGCTGTGATGTATCCCATGTATTGAAACCCCGTGTCAGCCTGTGTACTGCTAATTTTAGGGATGAACTGGTGAGCAGTTTCTATGGTTAGCAGCGATCGTTCAAAGGCTTGTTTGACGAGGGAGTCAAGGGTTTGCGTATGGAGGAGGTATTGGGGTTTGATCTGTTCCCTGAATGAGGCAAGGTCTGATAGCTGGTTGGCGAGGGTATCCAACCTCAAATCGAGAGCTGCCCTTACTTTCAGTTTGTAGCGCATGAAAGGTTCAAGGTAGTTCCTAACGGCTATGCTGTCTGATTCGGTATCCGTTGCGTTTTTCCTGTAAGCGTTGATAAATTCTTTGGCATCTACTGGTTTCCCCCCATAGGTAAATAGAACCTGTGCCCTGACGGAAATGGAAAGAGACAGGGCTATGATGCAGGAAAGCAGTTTGGTGGCATTCATAATTAAGGCGTTTTACCTGATTTGTTTTTCACATCCATAAAATCATCCACCTGCAGGTAGGTGAGTTTTTTGGCCATGATGTTTTTGTTTTTGTCCAGCAGGTAAACCATGGGCGTTTGGTAAACGTCGTATAGCTGGCGGTAACCGGCTCTGCCTTCCTTGTAAATCTTGTCTTTGGTGGCATCGGTCTGGTAGATATGAACCCAGTCTTTGAGGTTCTTGTCTTTGATGAATTTCAGCCAGTTTTCCTTTCCGCCATCGGTCATGATCCCCACCAATTTCACCCCGGATTTTTTCCATTTGGCCTGAAATATGGAGTCTATTCTGGGTACTTCTTCTTTACAATGACTGCAGGTTGGGTCCCAAAAACAGAGAACGGTATAGGGCGCTTCCAATGCATACAAAGAGAAGTTTCTTCCGAGTGTATCGATCATCGGCAGTTCAGCAGCCCGTTTGCCAATAACATTGGCCATGAGGGAGTATCCACGGTCGTAAATGAATTTCCGGTACTTTTCATTCATCCAGCTTTCTGCCTGTCCGGTCAGGTAATATTTTTCAAAGAGGTGCACAAAAACCGCATCCTGACCCATATAGCGGGGGTTGACATATTTATCAGTCAAGCTGGAAAGCACAAATTTGAACATTTCCTCATTGGGTTTTGAGGCAGATAGCATTTTGTCTGCATAGCGAATCAATGAGTCGCTTTGCTGTGGCAATACTTCATCATAGTAACGATCGAATCGCCCCTGTAACACAGGCGTTCTGATCAGCCTTTCATCAGTGAAGCTGATGCCATCCCAAAAATGATCCCTGTAGTAATTATAGGCAAAAACGCTGTCGAATTTACCACCCGGATGTTTGTCGGCCGAAGGCACAGCAGGGTCTTTGAGGAGGTTGAAAATGGAAGAAAGCAGGTGTTTGGGGTTGTTTTTCTGCAGGTTATCCCTGTATTGCTGCATGTCTATGCTGAGCCTGCGCATGCGGGCATTGGCACTGTCGTAGGCAGGTTCTCCCGGTTTGCCGGTCATTTCTTTTCGCAAAGCATTGACGGCATTGCCTGTTTCGAATGATTTTTTCTGGTAGTTGCCAAAAAGCTGGTTATCTGCTGATCCGGCGTAGTTTAAGCCCTTCACCAGGTTGGCCGTATCTGCCAGCACTGAAAACTGCTGTTGCTGGTCGATGATACATTCAACCCAGCCATTTTTTTGCGGGTAAACAATCATGTACACACCACCCTGCAGTTTTTTGTCGCCTTCGAACATGGCATTGCCTGCAGCATCAATGGCAGCTGAATCGATCAGGTATTGCTTGTTGCCAAAGTGGTAGGCCAGGTAAAGGTAACCAGCCTTAAATGGCTTGATGTTCGCTTTGATGGCAAAACCGGTTGACTGGCTGAAGCCAGACAGGAGCAGTAAAGACAGGACAGGTATCAGTGTAATTCTCTTCATGCAGCGTGGGTTTCCACGAAATTATTCAATTCATCCCGTTTTTTACCTGAAGATTAACTACTACCTCAACATTTAACGCTTTGGGAAGGATTGGAGGCGATGCGATTCCCTTAATTTTGCCGCATGCGCAAAAAGAAAAATCCTGTGCTGACTGCTGTGCAGGTGGAAAGTTATGCAGCCGGAGGGAAGTCCATTGCCCGTGTAGATGGCAAGGCAGTTTTTATTGAAGGAGCGGTACCAGGTGATGTGGTTGATGTGCGGCTTTCGAAGAATAAGAAAGACTGGGCTGAGGGGAAGGCGATCCGGTTTCATGCCTATTCAAACGACCGGGAGACAGCTTTTTGTAGCCATTTTGGGGTCTGTGGCGGATGTAAATGGCAGATGCTTCCCTATGCCAAACAGCTTGTTTACAAGCAGGAAGAAGTGGAGCAACAGATGAAGAGGATAGGGAAGGTTGAGCTCCCTGAGATGCAGCCTATTGCCGGCGCACAGGAGACGAGGCATTACCGCAACAAGCTCGAGTT
>CANHUF010000415.1 GCA_947463715.1 Sphingobacteriales bacterium | reverse complement strand
CCTGCGTTTCAAAGGTCCGCATGCGGATAGAAAAGAAGATACTGGGGATGTTCAAATCCTCAGAGAGATCATGGATAAGATTTGTGATGCTTTGCAAAGCGGACAAAAAATCTATGCCCGTCGTTTTGCAGATGAACACCAATACGACATCGAGTATGTACACGAGATTTTTGCCGTACTGTACCCATGGGTGAATAACGCAAGGGAAAAATTTGAAGAGGATACCGTGGATGAGTTATATGGATTCCCATCCACCATTACCGAAACCACACCCATCTACCTGGCCCTGGGCCGCCGCGATTTAAAACTGGAATATCAGCACAAAGTCATTTCACTATGAACCCTTTTGTAAAATACCACGAGCGCTATCAGTCCATTTATCAATCACTTGAAAATCAATTGCAGGGTGAAGCCCTGGTGTCATTGATCGAAAATGAACCCGCGAAACTCAACAACCTCTTCATGGCTGGTATGGGCATGAGCACCCTGTTCCTTCGGATGGGGGCGGTTATCCAGATGAGCAAAAAGCTGCATGACGGCGACAGCAGCAATGATGCGCTGTTCATGAAACAGGTGATGGACAACCTCCGGGAAACCCTTCCCAGCGATACAAACTGGAAGAACCTCTGGTATGCCTCCATGCAGGAAGACAGCAAATGGCAGAAGGCCATCCCGATGGGGCAGGAGAAGACAACCATGCTCGACCGCTTCGTGACGTTCAGGAACAAGTTTGTTCATCAATATATCAGGCTGGTACCCGAGCAGATCAATGACATAAGCAAGGGACTGGAATTGCTTCAATTGATGTCATCTTTATACGGACTATTCGAAGGTGGAAGAATCATTCAGCTTGAAGGAAAATATTACTGGGATGAAGCGGGTGTTCAACTCGAACTGCACCCCTTCGTGCAGGCAGGTGACCAGGAAGGTTTGCCTTACCTGTTCCAGGGTTTGTATGAGAACAAAGCCAAGGCCAAATTCATCAACACCCTTTTTGGCGATGAAACTGAGCCCAAGAACAATACACCCATAGATGACAAGTTCTCGCCCATGCAGCAAGCCTTGCGTGGCGGAGCCGGACAGGTATTTGACCATAGTGAGCGCATGCAATATTACCGCGAATGTTTTGTAGGAAGGGAAAGAGAGGTAGATGCTGTGGTAGAATGGGTGATGAGTGGGTCTGACAAAAATGTGTTGCCGGTTTTCTCTGAGGCCGGTATGGGAAAGGGGGCGTTGACTGCCGCCTGCATCGATAAGCTGACTTCCATGCAGGTACCTGTGATGTATCATTTTTGCGGATCCGGAATGGCGAATAGCCTCCATGCTGTATTGTATCATTTCATTATGCAGGGCAGGAAGATGCCAGCCATGAATGGCGCAGGCATCTGGAAGGTGGAAGATGAATTGTTGCAACGGAAAATGGAAAGACTGCCCTCCAGGTATTTTGACGCCATCAAACTCTTTCAAACTTTAATGAGTGGCTGTTACCATCCGCCGGCAAAGTATGCCAATAAACCACTTGTCGTCGTCATAGACGGATTGGATGAAGCCGCAGTTGCGAACGGACAACTCAGGATATCAGATTGGTTTTACACGTACAACGACAAAGACGAACCCGAAGAAGATTGGATTTCTCCATCACATGTGAAATGGATATTCACTTACCGCGCCATGCCTGGGGGTGCCAAAAATGGATTTAAACTAGGAGGAAGATTTGCACTAGCAGAGATTCCATTTTTACAGCCCTTACTCGGGCTCAATGAAGATGCAGTCCGGTCCGCCCTTAGTCCATTTGGTGTTTCAGAAGAATTCATTCAGGCCGTCATGGAAAAAGGAGCGGTGTCATGAAAGTGCTTGATCCTACCTATTTGAGGTATGTGTATGATGGATTGAGATCAGGTGCAGTAAAAAATGAAGACCATGCCTCATTACCGACAGGACATGTAGGTATTTATAAGGGCTTGTTTTCAGAGTCATCTGATTTAACCCAAAGGAAGAAACTTCTTGAATTTTTTACAGTTTGGTCACTATTAAAGGGAGAAGTAACAGCCGAATTTGTTGCCAAAATCATAAAATGGAAAGAGGAAGACGTATTGAATTATATCAATATGTATTCCAGATTTTTTAATGCTATTTCAGCAAATAACTACATTCTATACCATGACAGTCTGAGAATATTTATACTGCAATATGCTACTGAAAGAATAATTGAAGAAATTATAGCATCGTTAAATAAACTACAAACTGAAGAACCGAATGAATATTGTACAAATTATTTGAATGATCACAATTTTTCACTTGCGTTTTCAAAACAATCATATGATCAGAAATGTCTCAATTATGTAAATGACTTAAATACCTACAATTTGCCAAAATCAGGGGTAGAAGATCATCATCATCGAGCATTTTCATACGCTAGTCATTTATTTAATTATAAACAAAATCTCAGTGGTTTAATCAATCTATTTGTTTCATATGATGAAATAACCAATTCAGCGTTATCAATTGAACAAGAAATTCAAAATTTCAAAACTTATGGAATTGATTATGTAATTGAAAAGGGGGATACATTAGGAAATGTAAATATATCATTTGTCTATTGGATTTATTTTATCGAACATTTATTAAGTGAAGATTCATATTTTGAAGCATTATCAAAAATTGAACAATTAGTAAATCATTTAAATAAATATTTATTAATCAATGAAAATATCAAAGAATCACTCTTGACAACAAAATATATTGGAGATATCAATGAAAGGTTAACAAATTCAGGTTTTTTATCCATAAACTATATATGTAAAATTGAAGGAATTCCTCAATTTATGTATGAATTTGGACATGATGAAGAAATCTCTCCAATGAATACTTCATATATAATTGATAAAAAAATTGATCCTCAAATATGTTTACAAAAATTAATTGAACATGGAAATAATATTGATACGTTTAAACTGAAAGAAGTCAATGTTGCCAGTATATCCAAGAGAATTATTGTTTATATTCTAGAAGAAAAATTTGAATTACTCGATAAATTCATAAAGAGTTTAAAAATTGATGTTTTAACTAATCTCGATAAGCCCTACGATGACCTTTTTAACTTCGATAAATTTATTTTTGAAGCATTTTTAATATCTATTCACTTTAAACCCAATCAGAGAGCTATTAAAAATTGGATAACTTATTTTATAACGACAAATGAATTTGGTAGGGATATGTT
>CANHUF010000414.1 GCA_947463715.1 Sphingobacteriales bacterium | reverse complement strand
CAAGGTCCAGGTTACCTGTGAACACATAAGCTGTTTTACCCTTGCATCGCTTCTTGAAGAAATCTCCAATCCTGGCATAAGTTTCCTGCAATGCAGTCTCCTCACCCAGGCGCTCACCATATTCGGGATTGATCATGACCACACCTTCGCCGTCCGGAACCTCCGTTTCTGCAAAATCGCAGACCTGAAAATCAATTAACTCCTCCACACCTGCACGTGCCGCATTTACGCGGGCAATCTGTACAGCCTTTTCACTGATGTCTGATGCTATAATGCGCAAGCCATTCGGCTCGTGCACTGCATTATGTAAAAGCTCCAGCTCTGCCTTATATACCTCTGGCTCATAGCCAAGGATGTGCATGAATGCATAATTGTCTCGCAGCAATCCGGGCATGCGCCTGGTAGCAATCAAAGCAGCCTCAATGGCCAGTGTTCCCGATCCGCACATGGGATTGATAAATGTACTTTGCTTGTCCCACCGTGTTCTCAAAATAGTTGCTGCCGCCAGAGCCTCCAGCATAGGCGCAGTACCTGGCAATTTGCGGTAGCCATGGCGGGCCAGACTCTCGCCGGAAGTATCCAGAAAAAGCTCTGCCTGATCCTGATTCCAAAGAGATTCACCACCACAGCTACAAGGTCTGAACCGGTACTGGGCCGGATGGCAGAAGCCCTGCGCATGGTATCCACAATAGCATCCTTCACACGTAAATTGGCATAGAGATTGGTAGATATCTTTGGATGATAAACATTGCTGGTCACCGAAAAATACCCGTTCCGGGCAATGAGTCGTTCCCAGGGAATACCCAGCGTCTGCCGGTACAACTCATCGGGATCATTGCAGGTAAAGGATTTCAGGGAATACATAACCTGACTTGCTGTGCGGAGGTTGAGGTTTAACCTGATACAGTCATTGACACTGGCCATGAGCTCCACACCGGTCTGAAAGACCCTATCTGTCTTAAAACCCAATGCTTCCACTTCCTGCTGCAATGCGGGAGCTAACCATTTGTGGCAGGTAATCACCACTTTCCGCTTCGTTTCAAATACACCCATAGCAACAAACATAAGGGAATTTTACCTCAGGTTGATGAGATCTTAAAATATGGAAACAAAATTTCACCCATAACCTCATATTTGCATATATCACAAGCTTATGCATACCCTTTCTGATATTCACCTGCAGTTTGCCAATGCCTTCCGGGATGCACGGATCAGACCTGCCGCCTACCTGCTGTCTAAAAAACTCCAGGAGGGTCATATCTGTGTTCCCGTGGATAGTGTGCTCACAGAAGACCTGCCCTTTGAAAAGCGCTGGCTGCCTGAGCCTACAGAACAACCCGATATGGTAGGGACACCTGGGGGTGAACCAAAACCTTTTATCCGCGATGGAAACCTGATCTACTTCCAGCGCTACCACCACTATGAATCTCAAATCATCAGCCACGTCGTTGCACGTGCCACCTCAAGCCTGCGGCTGTTGCCGGAGAGGATGGCAGCCCTCGAAAAACACCACACACTGGTCACCAACCTGGTGGCAACCTATCCGCTGGATGGGTTGCTGCCGGAAGAGCAGTGCGACTGGCAACTGGTGGCATGCCTCCAGGCCCTGCTGAGTGATTTCAGTATCATTACAGGCGGACCAGGTACGGGTAAAACCACTACCCTCGCCAAACTGCTGCGCATCCTCTATGCCATCAACCCGGATACATCCGTTGCATTGGCCGCACCAACAGGCAAGGCATCCATGCGCATGCACGAATCCCTCCAAAACTCAGCTGCGGCCTTCCCGGAAATGCAGCCGGTTTTCGACAAACTGAAACCTTCCACCCTCCATAGCCTCCTGGGCTACCGACCCAATTCTATCCATTTCAAATACAACCGCAAGAACACCCTGCCCTTTAGCTGGGTAGTGGTGGATGAGGCTTCCATGATAGACGTGCCGATGTTCGCCAAGCTGCTGGATGCTTTGCATCCGGAAACGCGGATTATCCTACTGGGGGATAAAGACCAGCTTGCCTCCGTAGAGGCAGGCAGCCTGCTGGGCGACCTCTGCTCGGTTATCCCCAACCTAAATGGCATAGAACCTGCCAGGAGAGACTGGATCAACAGCTTCCTGCCAGATCCGCAAAGGCAAATCCCGGAAACAGGTATTGCCGCAAACACACCCTGGTTGTCTAACCACATCCTGCAGCTTAAACTGAGCCACCGCTTCAAAAAAAGAGGCGCCATCGGAAACCTGGCAGGTATTATCATCAGAGGCGAAACAGCCGCACTATCACCTATGCTGACTGATGCTGAGGCTGGCGAACTCCATTTCGACACCATTTACAATCAGTCTGTACTGGAAACATTTTGCAAGGGTTATGCCGACTATATCCAGGAACCAGATATCAAAAAAGCCCTGGAAAAACTGAACAACCTCCGGGTGCTTGTGGCAGTCCGGGAAGGTGAAAACGGCCTCTATACCGTCAACAGGCAGATCGAACGGTTCCTGCGCCAGGAACAGCTGCTCAAGCCTGACAGG
This sequence comes from Sphingobacteriales bacterium, assembly GCA_947463715.1. GTDB lineage: Bacteria > Bacteroidota > Bacteroidia > Chitinophagales > Chitinophagaceae > Pollutibacter. Next base: position 697 of record CANHUF010000414.1, on the reverse strand, counting down.
GAGTTCTATTCTAACAGGCCGGTGATGGTAACGCGTAATAACTACGAATTAAACCTTTTCAATGGCGATGTGGGCATCCTGCGGCCCGATGCACAAGGCAACCTGCGGGCCTGGTTCACAGATAGCAACGGGGAGCTAAGGAGCATACTGCCTGCCTACCTCAGCGATGCTGAAACAGTTTTCGCCATGACGATACACAAAAGCCAGGGTTCTGAATTCGATAAAGTCATGGTCATCCTGCCGGAAGGCACAGACAACCCGCTGCTTACGAGGGAGTTGCTTTACACAGCTGTAACGCGGGCAAAAAAATCTGTATCCATCCAGGCCACAGCAGAAACCCTGCTGCACACGGTCTCCCGCTCAGTGAAACGTATTTCGGGCATCACCCAACGCATCAACCAGATCAACCTGACCATTAGCTAACCATTCACAGCATTAAACCATGGGCATTTCCCTCAACATTTCAAACTCATTGAGTCCGCTCTCAGTCAAACTGGCATCAGACCTGAAAGCCATGTCTGTTGATCCTTTCAGCGCGCAATGGGTAGTCACCCAAACGGAAGGTATGAACAGCTGGCTGAAGTCGACCCTGGCCAGAGAACTGGGCATCGCCTCCAATATCCGCTTCTGCAAACCGAACGACATCATTTCCAGGGTTCACCAGCTCTGTACCTATCCGTCCAGACCAGCATTGGAT
>CANHUF010000413.1 GCA_947463715.1 Sphingobacteriales bacterium | reverse complement strand
CTTCACCCGCAATTCGCGGATCTTAATCTCCCCGATTTTATAGCCGAGCGCTTGGCCGGGCCATGAGATATATCTGTTAACCTCCGCCTCAATATTGGCGGCACTCAGCGCCGAGTTTTCGGTCATGAACTTTATCGCCTGTGCCTTGGTCCACCCTTTGCTGTGCATTCCCGTATCGACGACCAATCGGCAGGCGCGCCACATCTCGTAGGACAGGCGGCCCATCATCTTTTCCGGCGTGTCATATAGGCCCATTTCTTCGCCCAGATATTCGGAATACAGCCCCCATCCTTCGCCATAGGCGGTGAACCATGCGGCGTGTTTGCGAAAATCTGGCAGGTCAATTTCCTGCTGCAAAGCACCCTGAAAATGATGGCCGGGAACGGCCTCATGCGCGGTGAGCGCGGGCAATTCATAGATCGGGCGTTGGTTAAGTTTTGATGTGTTTACATAGTAAAACCCAGCAATGCCGCCCGCTAAGGAGCCAGATGCATAATAGGCGGTCGTCGTTGTCTCCGCCGTTTCCTTGGGGATTTCGCGCAAGCCATAGGGCAGGCGGGGCATCTTCCCGAAATATCGAGGCAGCTTTCCGTCGATCAGCTTGGCCTGTCGCGCGGCGGCCTGCATCAATTGCTCGGGCGTTGTCGCATAATAAGCCGGGTCAGACCGCAGCTTGGCAATCATCGTCTGGCGGTCGGGATAGCCTGCTGATTTGGCCACCTCGTCCATCCGTTTCAAAATGCGCGTCACTTCGGATTGGCCTATTTGGTGGATCTGATCCGGCGTCAAATTGGTGGTGGTGTGCGTTCTGGCGCGAAAGGCATAATAGGCTGGGCCGCCGGGCAGGAAGGACGCCCCCACGCGCTTTGCGCATTTGGGTTGATACTCTTTCACATAAAAAGCCGAAAATTGGTGATAGCCAGGTGTCAGGACATCGCGGATCAGCTTAACGGCCTGCGCCTTCATCTCGGCCCATTCGGCGTCAGACAGATCGGTCGGTTTTGCGCGCTTAAACGGCCCGTAAAATCGCGTCTCTTCAGCAGGTCCTGCAACTGCGCCGTCAATTGTCCGCTCAAACGCGCCCATGGCGTCGCATGGCTGAACAAAGCCCTGCGCAATTGCCTGTTTCGTAATGGCGATGATGTCCGCATTCATCTTTGGAAATTGGGCGAGGCGGGCCAGATAGCTGCGATAATCGCGCGCGGTGAAGAGGGGGACGTAATCCCCCAGCCCGGCAAAGCTCTGGTGCGGATTGTCATAGGTCGTGAACAACATGGTCCGCTGGCCGAAACGATTGCCCTCAATTTGTTCGGACAGGATGCGCGCCAGCACGCCCTTATTCGCCCGCTCCGTATCGGATAGGTCGGCTTCTGGGATCGCCGTCAAACGGTCGAGCAGCGCTTGCGCGTCCTTGGCTGATCGACCCTGCGCGGCAAGGCTGATGTCCGAGACTTTGTCATCATAATCCCGCACACCCAGCGACGTTGCCGCGACCGGATTTTCTTTGAGCCACCATTGCCAGTGATCGCTGATCACAGCCTTCAAATCATCCGAAGGAGCCGCAAGGGCAGGCGTCGAAACCGCAACCAAAAGGGCAGTGGCAAAAAACCGCATGGTGTTTATCTCCTTTGGCATCAGTGTCGTTCATGCTGCACTGGCTTGCAATGCCGGGAATGCAGCCGCTAGGACGAGGTCGAGTTTTTTGATTTGATTTCAGGGGGTTTGTTCAGATGCGTCGTCTTGTTCCAGCGATTATGAGCCTATTCATGTCGACGTCTATTCTGGCTGCTATCCCCGATCCTGCGCCTTCTGCGCCACGATTGGCCTACCCGCCAACGCGCGCGACCGATCTTGTCGAAGACCAATTTGGGGTGAAGGTGGCAGACCCTTTTCGCTGGCTGGAAAATGATGTTCGCGTTGATGCGGACGTGCGCCGCTGGGTGGATGCCCAGAACCAGATTACGCAGGACTATCTGAAAACCTTGCCCGGGCGGGATGTCTTTGCCGAGCGGCTGAAATCCTTGTTTGATTTTGACCGGATCGGCACGCCGCGCAAGGCGGGTAGCCGCTATTTCTTCTCGCGCAATGACGGGCGTCAGAACCAGTCTGTCCTGATGGTGCAGGATGGCTTGACGGGCACGCCGCGCGTTCTGATCGACCCCAATGGCTGGGCCAAGGATGGCGCAACGGCGCTGGCGGAATGGCATCCATCCGGCGATGGCCGCTACCTTGTTTATACGGTTCAAGACGGCGGCACCGATTGGCGGATTGTGCGCGTGATTGATGTGGAAACCGGGGCGCAGATGGGGGATGAGCTGCGTTGGGTAAAATTCTCCAACATCAGCTGGACGAAGGACAATAAGGGCTTTTTCTACTCCCGCTTTGCAGAGCCAGATCCGAATGCAGCGTTTCAGTCGTTGAACACCAATCAAACGGTGTTTTACCATCAGCTGGGAACGTCTCAGGCCCAAGATCGGCAGATTTATGCGACCCCAGACCGGCCCCTGCTTGGCCATTCGGCGCAAGTAACGGATGATGGCCAATATGTGCTGATCACCAGTTCCGGGGGAACGGATGATCGCTATGAGCTGACCGTCGGGTCGCTTGAGCGGGCTGGGGGTGTGAGCAAATCCATCCGCTTTCGTCCGCTGGTGCCGGGGCTGAGCCATAATTGGGAATTGGCGGGGTCGGTAGGATCCACTTTCTATTTCCTGACCAACAAAGATGCACCGCGGGGTCGGCTGGTCTCGATGGATGTGACGAAGCCCGGTGCGCTCTCCGAAATTGTGCCCCAGTCAAAGGCCACTCTGGTGGGCACGTCGCTCGTCGGAGACCGAATGATCCTCGCCTATTTGGGGGATGCGCGCTCAGAGGTTGAGGTGCGCGATCTTAACGGGCAGCCCGTCTCGATGGTGACACTCCCCTCGATCGGGACGGCTGCAGGTTTCGGCGGGAAGGGTGGAGACTCGGAAACCTTCTTCACCTTCTCAAGCTTTGCCTCCCCGCCGACCGTTTACCGGTTTGACACAGCGACCGGGCAGATGGAGGCATTCTTCAAGCCCAAGCTGGCCTTTGATCCGGCGGATTATGAAACCAGCCAGGAGTTTTATGCGTCAAAGGATGGCACGCGCATTCCGCTTTATGTGATTAAGCGCAAAGGCACGCCCGCTGGCGCACCGACCATTTTATACGGCTATGGCGGGTTTAACGTTTCAATGACGCCG
>CANHUF010000412.1 GCA_947463715.1 Sphingobacteriales bacterium | reverse complement strand
CCACTGGTAGCAGGTATGACCTTTGCTCCAAGCATTTTCATCCTCGCAACGTTGGGTGCCTGACGTTCAATGTCCTTTTCACCCATGTAAACAATACATTCCAAGCCCTTTAATGCACAAACAGTTGCTGTAGCTACACCATGCTGACCGGCACCTGTCTCGGCAATTATCCTTTTCTTGCCCAATCGATCAGCCAGCAAAATCTGACCAATTGTATTGTTTATTTTATGAGCGCCAGTATGACAAAGATCTTCCCGCTTCAGATAAATAGCTGAACCCAGTCGGCTACTCAATCTTTCTGCAAAAAAAAGCGGTGTAGGTCGGCCTACATAATCCCTAAGCAAAGCCTCAATTTCCTTTTGAAATACCGGATCTTCAATAATGGTTAAATACCTTAAACGCAGATTTTCTACATTGCTGTAAAGCATCTCGGGAATAAACGCCCCTCCAAAATCACCATAATAACCCAGCATATCCGGAACAGCATATTTAACTTCCATTTTCCTGATTATTTTATAACTTTTAAAAATTGTTTGATTAAATCCATGTCCTTCACTCCCGGAGATACCTCAAATTTACTGTTGACATCCAGTGAAAAAAGATTTTTTTCTTTTTTACTGAATTCGAGCACCTTTTTTGCATCATCCACACCAATACCTCCGCTCATAAAATAAGGCTTTCTGATAAAAGCATCATGCAGCAACTGCCAATTGAATTGTTCGCCTGTACCGCCATACTGAGCACCCAGTGTATCAAACAAATACATATCAGCTACATCATTGAACGGGTAGGTTTTATATGGAATATTTTCATCCTTCCCTATTCTAAATGCCTTAATGGTATTGACATGATTGGAAATACGTTCACAGTACCTTGGAGACTCATCTCCATGCAATTGAACCATGTCCAATCTCCACTCATCAACTAAACGCAGGAGTTGCTCCTCTGGTTCATTTACAAAAACACCTATTTTATTGATTGTCAACCTCTCTCTCTTTAATTTGTCAGCATTTAAACCACCCCTGAATGCATATCGAGGAGACCTGGGATAAAAAATCAATCCAGCAAAATCAACCCCGATTGACTCTAGTTCCTTAATTTGTTCAAGTATGGTCATACCACAAACTTTAAGTCGCATATCCCCATTTAAATTTTAGCGGTAAAGTTCCTGAATGCTTCTCCCGGATTATCATGTTTCATAAACGATTCTCCAATCAGAAATCCACTGTAGCCATTCTCTTTGAAAGCCCTGACCTGACTGGGTTCATTGATTCCGCTTTCAGCGATTTTTAATTTAGCTGGAGGAAGTTTGGCCGCCATCTTCATACTACGCTCAATATTCACATCAAAGGTTTTCAAACTCCTGTTATTTATACCAACAAAATCAACAGCATCACAAACATGATCGAGTTCTTCTTCGTCGTGTAACTCCAGTAATACTTCGAGGCCAATATCATGTGCCAGCTTTGCCAGCGCTAGAACTTCCTTTGGTGTAAGGCAAGCTGCAATAAGCAAAATCAGATCTGCACCCAAAGATTTTGACTCGTGAATCTGATACGGATCAATAATAAATTCTTTTCTGAGTATCGGAATGGATAAATGAGGCCTGCAATTGATAATATCATTATCAGATCCTCCAAAATAGAATTCATCCGTAAGTATTGATACGGCTGAAGCACCAGATAGTTGGTATGCTGTTGTGACCTTTACTGGATCAGCAGTTGCATTTATCCATCCTTTAGATGGTGATTTTCGTTTGAACTCTGCAATAATTCCCGAAGACTTATTTTCAATCAAGGCAGCTTTCAATGAAATAACATTACGCTTGTAAGCATCAAGTGTTTCAAACAAACCTATGTTATTGATTTGCTTTCTTGCATCAACTTCTGCTCTTTTTCTTAAAACAATATTTTCCAGAATAGTCATATGCAGATATATTATTGAATTGCCACTAAATTTTTAAGAACCCCGTATGCTTTTCCACTGATCAAACTTTCTTTTGCAGCATCAAAAGCATCTGCATAACTGGTATAATTACCCGTGAGCAACATAGCCATGGCTGCATTTGCAGAAACTACAGCATGCTGAGCCATGGTTCCTTCACCTTTTAAGATCGCCATGAATAACTTTGCCGCTTCTTCCACTGTATCACCGCCATAAATTTCATGGTGTGCTACAGACATTCCACCCAGGTACTCCGGTGTAAAAACGCGTTCACCATCTGAAGTAATTACTTTTACATCTGAAGTAAGCGAAATTTCATCATATCCATCCAATGCATGAACCAGTGCATATTTTCTATCAGATGATTGAAGCAGGTAATTGTAAATCCGGGCCATCTCCAGGTTATATACACCTACAAGTTGAAAGGCTGGCTTACTTGGATTTACCATTGGTCCCAGCATATTGAAGAACGTTCTGACGCCAAGGTTCTTCCGGATTGGTCCGACAGTTTTTAATGCAGGATGAAATACAGGTGCATGCAGGAAACACATGTTTGCTGCATCCAATTCCTGCCTGAGTTTATCCTGGTCATTTTTAAACTTGTAACCTATAGCATCCATGAGATTGGATGCGCCGCTTATTGAGCTAGCGCCATAGCTCCCGTGTTTCGCAACTGGATGACCAGCACCAGCTACTATAAAACAGGAAAGTGTTGAAATATTAAAAGTATTCTTTCCATCACCACCCGTTCCAACAATATCCATCACCGGCCTCCCTTCAAAATCAATTGGCACAGCAAGCTCAAGCAATGCTTCCCGGAATCCCATCAACTCATCCATTGTAATGGTCCGCATCAAAAAAACCGTCATAAAAGCACTCAGCTCATGCTCATTGAAAGCATGCTTACTGAGATCAAGTAAAATCTGCTTTGCCTGACCTTTTGACAAGGATCTGTGCTCAAACAATTCATTCAAGATTTTTTTCATAGCTAACTATTTTTCAGGGGCGATAACAACCAGTTTTCCAACATTTTTTTTCCATTAGGGGTTAATACACTTTCAGGATGAAATTGAACACCCTGCACATCGTAACTCCTGTGTCTCAAAGCCATTACCATGCCTTGTTCATCAAATGCAGTTGATTCAAGTTCCGATGGAAAATTTTGCCGGCTTACAATCCAACTGTGGTATCTTCCAACCTCCAATTTATATTGAAAATCCATGAACCAATCATTGTGGTTGATGGAAAAATCGAGATCCGGGGAAAGCTCTATTTCAGTTG
>CANHUF010000411.1 GCA_947463715.1 Sphingobacteriales bacterium | reverse complement strand
TGCTGTTCAAACCTGTTCAACTTGCAATGGTAGCGGACAGGTCAGAAAGGTTACAAATACCTTCCTTGGTCAGATGCAAACCGTTGGTACCTGCCCCACCTGTAATGGCGAGGGTTCTACCATAACCAGTAAGTGTACCTCATGTAAGGGGGAAGGCCGTGTGTATGCTGATGAAACTGTAAACATTGATATTCCTGCAGGCGTTGCTGATGGTATGCAATTGAGCCTGGGTGGTAAAGGAAACGCAGGCGAACGGGGTGGTGCGAATGGAGACCTTATTGTTGTAATAGAAGAAGAAGCCCATGCAGAGCTTCATCGGGATAACCTGAATGTTATTTTCGACCTGCACATCAGTTTTCCGGATGCTGTGTTTGGTACCCAGATAGAGGTTCCAACCATTGACGGCAGGGCTAAAATTAAAATACCCCCCGGAACGCAAAGCGGCAAGATTTTCAGGTTAAAAGGAAAGGGTTTTCCTTCGATAAACTCCTATGAAAAGGGAGATCAGCTTATTCATGTAAATATCTGGACTCCCCAGGAGCTCAATGCTGATGAAAAACAGCTGATGGAGAAATTGAAGGATGCCAAGAATTTCCAGCCTGCTCCTGATAAGAATGAGAAGAGCTTTTTTAATAAGATGAAGGAAATGTTCGGATCGTAAATTAATCTGCGAGTTGCATGATTTTGTTCAGGTTTCGGCCAAAACCATTGTAATCAAGTCCGTAGCCTACAACAAACAAATCAGGAATTTCAAATCCGAGATAATCGATTTGAATGGGATGAACAGTAGCTGCTTTTTTGTGAAGCAGTGAACAGATTTTCAGGGATCTGGGTTGCTGATGCTGCAGTTGCGGCAGGAATGCAGTAAGCGTCTTACCCGTATCAACGATGTCTTCAATGATGACTACATCCCTTTCAAAAAGATCGTGGTCAAGTCCGATGGCTGTAATTACCTGTCCGGTAGACTGGGTACCTTTATAGGAAGCCAGTTTGATGAAACAGATCTCAGCAGGCACATTTATCAGCTTAAAAAGGTCTGACGCAAACATGAAGGAACCATTCAGAATTGCTATGAATAACGGGTTCTTACCTGCATAATCTGTATTGATTGCGTTGGCTATCCTTTCAACCTCAGTTTGAATTGTTTCCTTTTCAAGATAAGATTTGAATTGCTTATCAAGTACCTGCTCCATTAATGCCATGGTAGAAATTTATCGTTTAGCCAGAAGGGGGCGTTTTGAAGTTGTTGATTTAAGGTTTAGATGTTGTCCTACTTTAGGTTCCATCCCTTTTTTCAACTTATTCAACTGTAACAAGCTGGACATTTTTATCCCTTCGAGTTGGCTGATTTCATAAAGTGATTCCCCTCTCCGAACCTTGTGAAATTCCTTTTTTCCCGTTTTCTTTTTTGCCTGTAAAAAAATTAACTGATCCTGTTTCAGGGTAGTGGTGCTGGATGGCAGGTCATTGTAAGTTAATAACGAGGATAGTTGTATTCTTTTGTCTTTGGCAATCCCCAACAAAGAAGCACCTTTTTCTGCTTCAATGACTTTCAGTCCATTTATCTTGAATATTGAGCCGTAGTTAGCTTTTGTATTTGTTGAGGCCCTGCCGGAAGTAACTCTATTTTTATTGGGTAACGCTGATGTGGATGAGTTTTTGGCAGAAACGACTGTTTCTGATCTCTCTTCGTCAATCGCTGGTCCGGAAACTGTTGTTTTTTTAGAGACCGGATTTAATTGCTTGCTTTCATTCAATGCAGCAAAATAGGTTGAGAGATCAGGCTCATCCTGACCCTCCTCGGCTGCATAGTCATTCAATACATTGAGTTGGTAAGTTTCGATGTATTTGATGAGGGTTTGGGCGTAAACGGGACTGGTTGCGTACCCTGCTTTTTTCAAACCCCAGGCCCAGCTTTCATAATCATTTGGGTCAAGCTCAAAGAGCGAAGCATACCTTTCCTGTGATTTGAGGTAATTGGAATGATCTTCATATGATTCCTCTGCTTCTTCGTATTGCCTGAAACATTCACCTCTTTCATCGTCGTCATGGTAAACCTTACCACCCGTCCAGCTGGATTTGCATTTAAGTCCGAAATGATTATTGGATTTTTTTACCAGCATACTTTTGCCTGCACCTGATTCATGTATTCCCTGTGCAATCTTTACAGAGGCAGGGAATCCTGTTCTGTTCATCTCCCTGATTGCAATGGGGGCATATGTTTCGATGTACTCCAGAATAGACTCACGGTACATGTCTTGTGCCACCGACTGGTTGGCAAAAACAATAAAAATAAACAACCCGAAACAAAGATTTTTTCTAATCAATTTCATGTTCATCATCTGCACTTCATTTTATTCGAATAAGGGTGAGTCCGTCTCGAATTGTCAGCATTAGCTTTTCAACCCGGGCATCCTGTTCCACATGTTTATTGAATGCATCAATCGCCTTGGCATTCTTTCCGCTCAACACCGGCTTTAGCACTTCGCCATGAAAAAAAACATTGTCTGCAATTATCCAGCTTCCGGGTTTCATTTTTTCTACCAGGTATTCATAATACCCGATGTAACCTGTTTTGTCAGCATCCAAGAAAACCAGGTCCCAACTTTCGTTCAGTTCCCTGATGATTTCAAGTGCCTCACCGTGATGCAGTTTAATCTGATGGGCAAACCTGCTCTTGGCAAAAAAAGCCAAAGCCGTATGCGCATCTTTTTCCCTTTTTTCAATCGTATGTACTATGCCATCTGAAAGCAGCCCTTCTGCCAGGCAAAGCGCACTGTATCCTGTAAATGTTCCAATCTCCAGGATTCGGCTTGGCCTGATCATCTTGCTGATCATGCTAAGTAAACGGCCTTGCAAATGGCCACTTATCATATGAGCTTCAGGATGATTGGCAAGGGTATGCGCATGAATCTCCTCCAGCAATCTGTCCGGTTCTGAACTATGCTTTTGTGCATACTCATGGGCAGCTGTCAGGATGATATCCATGTTCTGCAAAATTAAGGTGTTCCGTTCTGCCCGACAAATGCAGCATGCTTAATTATCCCCAAAGTTATCAATCCCCTTTTTTAGAGATCAGCCACAGCCCCGCGAATGTTAACAAGCCATTGATAAGCAGCATCTCGAAGCCTATCTGGTATCCCTGAAGCCAGGTTCCTGCATTTTTTGCCAGGATATAACAGAGGGTTGGTGCGAGGAGGCAGATGCCGGTTACCCCGTAACCTCC
>CANHUF010000410.1 GCA_947463715.1 Sphingobacteriales bacterium | reverse complement strand
ATTCTCCACAACTTGAAAAAGTTAAGAAATCAATCAATGAAATTGAGAATAATGATCCTTATACTGAACCCCCTGATGCCTTTGTCCCTCAAGATCGCCGAGGTTTTGTATCATTCATTGTAAAAACATATGGTGACTTTGCTCTTCCACCAAAACTCGGTGAGATAGACCTAGAAGCCTGCCAAAAACTCGGCGCCACTGGCGAAGATTCTGCCAAGATGTATCTCTACCAACAGTTTGTCCGCGAATATGTCCGTCAACAATCACCTTATAGGGGTGTTCTAGTATATCATGGTCTCGGCTCAGGAAAGACATGCTCTGCTATTGCCGCATCAGAAGCAATATATGGCACAACACGCAAAAAAATCATTGTAATGACCCCCTTCAGTCTTCAAAACAACTTTATAACAGAAATAACCTTCTGTGGATTCAAGCATTTTCGTCTACAGAATCACTGGATAAAAATTCCTCTCGCTGATGACCCAACTGCGCGTCTTTTTGCGCAAGAGGTAATGGGTATTCCAGAAGCCCATTTTGCCGCCCAGAAGCGGGCCAGAAAACAAGAGGCGGTTTATGTCCAGGATTTCGCCCAACCCTCTAATTTTGATTCACTTCCTGATGAGGACAAGACAGCAATTCGTGACCAGATTTTCGCAATTATTCGCAGCCGCATCACATTTATCGCCTATAATGGAACTCGCGCCTCGCAACTGAAGATCTGGGCCTGTTCTCAACCTGATTTCTTTGACAACGCAGTAATTATTATCGACGAAGTCCACAATTTAACTCGTCTCATGCAAGGAACAATTGAGCCATACCTCACAGAAACACCTAAACAGAAGCGTAAGATTTCAGCCGAGCCAGTTACACCTGGCAAATGGACACCGAAGCTCTGTAATGTAACTGCCAATTATAAGCGAGCCTACCTATTCTATCGTCTCCTCTGTGGCGCCAAGAACAGCAAAATAATCGCCCTTTCAGGTACGCCTCTCGTAAACTTCCCAGAGGAACTCGGAATTCTCGCAAATGTTCTTCATGGATACATTGATGGAGCGACAGCAAATATTCCTGTAAGGGCAGGTATTCCTACTTCGCGAGTTGAAGCAATTACCACAGAAATCTGCAAGGCACATCCTCGTGTAGATTTCTATAAACTAAATTCCTTGCAAACATCACAAGAATTATTCTTCACTATTGTCCCAGAAGGATACAAGAAGGTTTTTGATGAGGCCAATAAATTCAAAGGACTCGAATATGTTGGTTCAGAAGGCTCTTCTCCCAATACAATTCAGGAACTCTTTGAGGATATAAAAGCTCAACTTGCCACGAAGGGTATTAAAATACAACCACAGGCACAATTTGCCTCATATCCAGTTCTTCCTCCAGAGAGTGAGGCCTTTCAAGAACGTTTCATTAATCCACATACTATGACTATTGAGAATGAGATTGTTCTTTCTAAACGGTTAAGCGGATTAATATCATACTATAGGGGTTCAAAGGAAGAGTTAATGCCCCGAGTTACTAAGGATGAATGGGTTCCTGTTCCATTTACTGAATATTCTATTATGGGTTATTTGGCGGCGAGAAGACATGAACTAAAAGAAGAAGAGAAGAAGAAAGAGACAGTTGTCAAAGCCTCTGAAAAGGTTACTGCAGCATGGTCAGAAGTATTAGCAGTTGGTAAAATGTCAAACCCATCGTCCTACCGTTTTCGCAGTCGTGCCGCCTGTAATTTTGTATTTCCAGAGAATGTGCCGCGTCCTTATCCAGATGGAGAGGTTGACTTGGAAGAGGAGCTTGGTCGGCAGGTAGATGTTACAGGCGCAGAAGAGGCAGATGTAGCAGAAGATGATGCCGCATCTATTGCCGCTGAAAAGGAGGATGCCGCTATAGGAACAGCTGATGATGAGGAAGTTGCTCCTGCCGCAGCAACACAGCGTCCACCATCAGTCATTCCATATAAGCAACGAATTGCAACAGTTTTAGCAACTATGCGAACAATGGCAAAAGATATTCTAGTGTTAAATCCTTCTGAACCAGGCAAGCACCATCTCGCGGAGTTTAGTCCCAAATATGCAGCAATCCTCCAGAAAATACAGGAATCATCTGGAAGCGCGCTGGTATATAGTCAGTTCAGAACTCTAGAAGGTATAGGTCTATTTGGTATTGCATTAGAGGGTAATGGATATATTCCTATTGAAGTTATTGGATCAGAGGCCGACCCCACATTTAGCCCAAGAACAGAAGATAGTTTGAGGCGCCATTTCCAAGAAGGCTCCACAACCCCCAAAAACCGCTATATTCTCTATAGCGGTGAAGAGACTCGTGAACGGCGCAATCTTCTTATTAATTTATTTAACGCTCGCATAGATAGACTTCCACCAAGGATTGTGGAGGTGCTCCGTAATTCAGGCTTTGAAGCCATCGGAAACAAGCGAGGCGATATTTGTAAGGTTATTTCTATTACTGGAGCCGGTGCTGAGGGTCTTTCCCTTAAAAATGTGCGCCAGGTCCATATTATGGAGCCTTTCTGGAATCCTGTGCGAACTGACCAGGTGAAGGGGCGAGCAGTACGTATCTGTTCTCATTCTGACCTCCCTGCAGAAGAACGGACAGTGGAAGTATATACTTATTGTGCTGTTGTAAGTAAAGAGATGATTGATAAACGGCTAGTGGATCAGACATTTTTGATACAAGATAATGGAATTACATCGGATCAATTTATTGGTGGAATTAGTAGGAAAAAGAAGCAGATCACGGAGAGTCTTCTTCGTATTATGAAGCAATCGGCGGTAGATTGTAATCTAAATACAACAGAAAATAACACAGTAGATGAAACAATTCAGTGTTTTCGTATTAAAGGAACTGATGACGAATTTCTCTATGATCCAAGACTCGATGAAGACATTAAAGAGACTGCAAGATCAACAAAATTTGCAGAGCCAACTCCAACAGCAGCAGAGGGAATACAAACAACAGATGCAGCAATTGCAACCCCTTCGTCAGTTGCCCCACCGCCTATGAGTGTACAGCGCACAGTTCGTGAGATCAAAGGGAAACAATATATTGAAGACCCTAGACCTGATGGATCAAGAGTTCTCTACGATATTAAGAACCGACTTCTTGAGAGACCGGTTGGAAAGCGCTCTATTAATCCTGAAACTGGCAAATTTAAGACAGAGCTCTATCCTCCTCCTAGCTAGGTAATGAAGATACACATTTATTTTTTT
>CANHUF010000409.1 GCA_947463715.1 Sphingobacteriales bacterium | reverse complement strand
TGTTTATTACTTGTTTCATTGTTTGCGGGCTTTTTATCCTGTAAAAAAAAGGGTAATCCTACTGAACCTGTTCTTGTAAATCTGCAACTGACCCGTATGGAAATTGATGGTAACCTGATAACGGAAGCCATCACCAGGAATGTAAACAGGTCTCCCGCTATCCAGGTCAGGTTCAACGCCCCTTTGAAAAAAGAGAAAATCGATGTTGCAGTGGTTTTGAATCAGGGTTCTGCCCTGCGTATTCCCATAGCTTTCAGTTGGTTGCAAAATGATTCCATATTGGTCATCAGACCAGAACAGCCCCTGCCGGGGTTGTCACGCTTTCAACTGAGCATTGGTTCAACCGTTGAAGCCAAAAGCGGCAACAGGTTGAATGCGGTATACAATCTCGTGTTTCACACGGGAATCGATTCTGCTGATAAGTTCAGCATGCTTTCGGATGAACGGCTACTGGATACTGTGCAGCGCAGGACATTCGCCTATTTCTGGGAGTTTGGGCATCCTGTATCCGGACTGGCCCGCGAAAGAAATACTTCCGGAGATTTAGTCACTTCTGGCGGTAGTGGGTTCGGACTGATGACCATTCCTGTTGCTGTAGATCGAAAATTCATTACCCGAAATGATGCCCTTGAGCGGGTCAAAAAGACGGTTGGCTTTCTTAAAAATACGGCTCAGACTTTCCATGGTGCTTTTCCACACTGGCTCAATGGCAAAACAGGTGCTGTTATCCCGTTTAGTGCCAAAGATAATGGTGCGGATTTGGTAGAAACATCCTATCTCATGGCTGGCTTGCTGACTGTCAGGGCTTATTTTTCCGGCACATCAACGGAGGAAGTTAACCTCCGCAAAGATATCACCACCATCTGGGAAGCCGTTGAATGGTCGTGGTTCAGGAAGTCGGGTGAAAACGTACTCTACTGGCACTGGAGTCCGAATTTCGGCTGGGATATGAACATGAAGATCCAGGGCTGGAATGAATGCCTGATTACCTACGTCTTAGCTGCTTCATCGCCTACATTTGGCATCCCTAAATCTGTTTATGACCAGGGTTTCGCCAGGAACGGCGCTCAGGTATCCAACCAGAATCAATATGGGTTTCAACTGCCACTCGGACCTTCACTGGGCGGACCACTTTTCTTTTCGCATTACAGTTTTCTGGGAATCAATCCTTTTGGTTTACGCGATGCTTATGCCAGTTATGAACAACAGGTAGTCAGTCACAGCAGGATTAACCATGCCTACTGTGCAGATAATCCTAAAAAATTCGCCGGTTACAGCAGGGTTTGCTGGGGCTTGACCGCCAGTGATGTACCGAATGGATATGCTGCCAGTGCCCCCGGCAATGATATCGGTGTTATCAGTCCAACAGCAGCCATTTCTTCTTTACCCTTCACCCCCGACGAAAGCATGGCTGCAATTCGCTTTTTCTACTACAAACTGGGCGATAAGTTATGGGGTGAATATGGCTTTGCGGATGCGTTTTCGATCCAGGAACTCTGGTTTGCCGGTTCAACACTGGCGATTGATCAGGGCCCGATTGTCATCATGATCGAAAATGCGAGAAGTAAACTAATATGGGATTTATTCCTGAAAAATACGGAAATTAAAAGCGGATTGCGAGCACTTGGATTCACAGCACCGTATCTTTAGGCAACTGAAATGTCAATTGCAATATGAAAAAAACAGCCTTCCTTATTGTGCTTGTTTTTGCGGGTTATGCGGTCGCTGCACAACAGAAGACCTACGCCAATCCCATCAACATCGATTACGGGTACACCCCGATTCCCAATTTTTCCACCTGGGGTAAACACCGTGCCACAGCAGATCCCGTGATTGTGAACTACAAAGGTGACTATTTCCTCTTCAGCACAAACCAGTGGGGCTACTGGTGGAGTAGTGATATGAGCAACTGGCATTTTGTTTCCAGGCGTTTCCTGCGCCCATGGAATAATGTATATGATGAATTGTGCGCGCCTGCTGTAGGTATTGTAGGTGATACCATGCTGGTTTTCGGCTCCACCTATACTAAAAACTTTACCCTTTGGATGAGTACTGATCCCAAAACCGACAGCTGGAAGCCGCTCATAGATTCAGTGGATATTGGCGGCTGGGATCCTGCTTTTTTTACGGATGATGACGGTCGCTTTTACATGTACAACGGCAGCAGCAACCGCTGGCCGCTGTATGGTATTGAACTCGACAGGAAGACTTTCCAGCCAATTGGCACACGAAAAGAGATGTTCGGACTCGAAAGCTGGCGCTATGGATGGCACAGGTTCGGAGAGTACATGGATGATACTTTTCTGGATGGATTCATTGAAGGAGCCTGGATGACCAAACACAATGGTAAATATTATTTTCAGTATGCCGCGCCAGGTACTGAATTCAGTGGTTATGCTGATGGGGTTGCTGTAGGTAATGGCCCGTTGGATTATGTTCAGAACCAGTCGGATCCCCTGAGTATCAAAGCCGGGGGATTTGCCCGCGGAGCAGGCCATGGCGCTACATTTCAGGATAACCAGCAAAAGTACTGGCATGTGTCTACTATTGCCATAGGGATCAAGAATAATTTTGAACGCCGGTTGGGCATCTGGCCCGCTGGATTTGATAAAGATGGCGTCATGTACTGCAATACCGCATTTGGTGATTATCCCCATTACCTTCCTAGTGATACTGCCGATCATTTGAAGAGCAGATTCACCGGCTGGATGCTGCTCAATTACAAAAAACCGGTTATGGTTTCGTCTGTTCTCGGCAGTTTGTATAATGCCAACAACGCTGTGGATGAAAGCATTAAAACATATTGGAGTGCAGCAAGCGGTGATGCCGGTGAGTGGATACAGTCTGACCTCGGAGCCATCTCCACTGTTAAGGCTATCCAGGTCAACTATGCAGATCAGGATGCAGCATTTCTGGGAAAGACCAGCGGACAGCGACATCGGTATAAACTGTATCATTCTACTGATGGCAAGGAGTGGAAACTGCTTGTAGACAAGTCTAACAATAATCAGGATGTCCCGCATGATTACATAGAACTTGCAGCTTCCGTTGAAACCAGGTATATCCGCCTCGAAAACATAGCAGTACCATCAGGCAAATTTGCCATCAGTGGCCTTCGTGTTTTTGGCCATGGTCATGGTAGCAAACCAGATGCTGTAAAGGATTTTGTGGTATTACGCACCAGTAAAGACAAACGCAGTGCCTGGTTGAAATGGGCTCCGGTAGATAATGCCTATGCTTA
>CANHUF010000408.1 GCA_947463715.1 Sphingobacteriales bacterium | reverse complement strand
TTTTTGTAACTGATGAAGTCAAAGACATCGTTCCTGAATTTCTGATGCTGCTTCAGGGTGTCATAGATTCCCCGGATATTCCGCTGAATGTAAGCCGAAGTTATTTGCAGGGTGATCCCAACGTCAGGAAAATTAACAACCACATTACCAAAAAAGTGGCTGACAAACTGGATGAAATCTTCAGAAATGAGCGCCAGGCTTTTGAAGAAAAATGGGAGAGTCTGGGTCTGTTTGTTAAGTATGGCATGATGACAGATGACAAATTCCGTGAAAAGGCTGATCGCTTTCATATCATGCAGGATGCAGTTTCCGGTCAGTTTTATACCCTTGAAGAATACAGGACTGCTGCGGATACTTTGCAGAAAAACAAAGATGGTAAAATTGTAATTCTTTACGCCACAGATCAGGTTCAGCAGGATTCCTACATTAAATCTGCAACAGACAGAGGCTACAAGGTTGTGAAGATGGATACCATGGTAGACGCTTCATTTATCGGACAGATTGAATCCAAGTGGGAAAATGTTCAGTTTACAAGGGTTGATGCTGATATAACGGATAACCTTATTGATAAGCAGGAAGATTCCAAATCCGTGTTATCTGAAAAGGAGGAAGAAAAGTTGAAAGAACTATTTGAGTATAAAGCAGATAATGTAACTGTTCAGGTTGAAATCAAAGGTCTCAGTACTGATGCTCCCCCTGTAATTGCAACCAGGCCCGAATTCATGCGCAGGATGAAAGATATGGCTGCGATGAGCGGACCAATGGGCAGTTTCTATGCCAGTATGCCAGATGAAGTTACCCTGACAGTGAATGGAAACCATGCCATCTTAAGTGAAATACTGAAAGAAAAGAGTGAGGATAAGCAAAAAAGACAGATCCAAAATCTGGCGGACCTTGCCTTATTGTCACAGGGCATGTTGAAAGGAAGTCAGCTCACAACATTTATCGCCAGGAGTATAGCTTTGATGCAGGATAAATGATAGCTATGATGGGAATAAATCCTTTTATTTAAGTATGTTCCGGGACCAGCAATAGCTGGTCTCTTCTTTTTCCTGCAATGTCAAAATCAATTACACGAAGCTGAATGCTGGTATTCCCTCGGTAATTATTTTCGTCAAGTGTACAAATTATGTCCAATTCTTTGGGCTCATTCAAAGTTTTGAATAGTTCAGCCATATTAAATCCTATTCCGTTAATCCTGAAACCAGCTTTCCCGAGTTCAAACCTCACATGATCTTCCTTAACAATTTTGCATCCAAGGTTAGTCAGGTTCCGAATGCAAAAAACCGGTTTGGGGTTTTCCGGTCCAAATGGCTCCATCTGATTGATGATATTGAAATAAGAATTGGAGATATCACCCAGTTCCAATTCACCGTCAATGGTAAGTTCAGGAATCAGCATATCAGAAGTAAGCTCTTCCTGTGCGATTGATTCAAACCGATTGCAGAATGCTTCCAGGTTTTCTGGCCTCAAAGTCATGCCCGCTGCAAAATAATGTCCTCCGAAACTCACGAGCAGATCGCTGCATCTCTCCAGACAGTCATGAATATTAAA
Organism: Sphingobacteriales bacterium; assembly: GCA_947463715.1. Lineage (GTDB taxonomy): Bacteria > Bacteroidota > Bacteroidia > Chitinophagales > Chitinophagaceae > Pollutibacter. The sequence goes on along the minus strand of CANHUF010000408.1, from coordinate 1,695 downwards.
GCCAGGAATACTTCTGGCGCTGCCTGCAAGTAATTCACCACTTTGTGTCAGTACCACAGTAGGTCTGTAAAATTTGTCTATAAGTCTGCTGGCAACAATACCGATTACACCTTTGTGCCAGGTTGATGAAAAAACGACAGTCGATTTTTTTGATTGGTAGGTAGGGTCGTGCTTGATCTTATCCAGCGCCTCAATGGTTATCGAAGCATCTGCTTCCTTGCGGGAAGTGTTGTCTATTTGGAGTATCCCAGCAATTGCTCTTGCTTTTTCTAGGTCTTTTTCAATGAATAAGGATACAGCTTTCTTTGCGTCATCCATTCTTCCAGCCGCATTGATACGCGGACCAATCATAAAAGCAAGGTTGGATATTTGGATTTGTTTTTCTGTTCTGGAAAGCTCCATTAGTGCTTTGATACCGGTTGAGGGTGCCGTATTAACTTGTTTAATACCCAAAAAAGCAAGTGTTCTGTTTTCTCCGGTAATGGGTACAATATCAGCTGCAATTGCTGTGGCAACCAATTCGAGATAAGGCAGGTAAATTTCCTGTGGCAGCTTTTGATAGATTGCGATGGCCTGAATCAGTTTAAATCCAACGCCACAACCACAGAGATCTGCATAAGGGTAGTTACATTCCTTTTGTTTTGGGTTTAGAATTGCAACTGCATCTGGTAAAGAGTCTCCTGGGAAATGGTGGTCGCATATAATTGTGTCAATCCCCAGGCTTTTGGCTTTTGCAATCAGGTCTACAGATTTAATGCCACAATCCAGGAGAATCATGAGACTATGACCATTGTGAACTGCAAAATCAATGCCTTGTGAAGAAAGACCGTAACCTTCCCGGTATCGGTTAGGAATATAATATTCAAGCATTTCAGGGTCATAAATCTGTTGCAGAAAGTCAAATAAAATGGCAACGGAAGTGGTTCCGTCAACATCATAATCTCCATAAATTAGAATCTTCTCCCGGGCATCAATGGCCGCCAAAATGCGGTTGACTGCTGCCTGCATATCTTTCATTAAATACGGGTCATGCAGGTCAGGAACTCCAGGTCTGAAATATGATTTTGCTTCATCATAATTCCTGATTCCTCTGTCCCATAAAAGGGCACATATCAGCGGATGAATATTCAGGGCATCCCTGAGTGTAGCAGACTCCGCCATTGGCAGATCTTTGACCTTCCAGCGTTTTTTTTGCGCCTCCATATCATTTCCTCCTTTCCGTAGTATATCGCACGAGTTCTTCCAGCGCCATTCGTTCAGGGCTTTCATCGAGGGTGTGCAGGATGGAAATAGCATTATTCTTGTATTCTTCCATTTTTCTGCTGGCATAGTTTATGCCACCCGCTTCCTTAACGGTATCAATGACTTGCTGTATGTCTGCTTTGCTTTTGTATTTGTTCCTGATGATGTAAATTAATGATTTCCTCGTTTTCACATCTGCCTGATCAAGCGTGAAAATCAACGGTAAAGTGAGTTTTTTTTCCCGGATATCATTACCAGTAGGCTTTCCAACATCTTCATTTCCATAGTCGAAAAGGTCGTCTTTTATTTGAAATGCGATACCAGTATTTTCACCAAACAACCTCATCTTTTCTGTAATCTCCAGATTTTGGCGGGCAGAATAGGCACCTGCCGCACAAGCAGAAGCCAGCAGTGATGCAGTTTTGTTCTGGATGATGGTGAAATAATCACTTT
>CANHUF010000407.1 GCA_947463715.1 Sphingobacteriales bacterium | reverse complement strand
ATTATTAGCCTTGTTAACAAAACACGATTCTTTTCTAACGTCCACTGGTGTAATCCTTTTCAACCTGATGATGTACAAAATGAACTTGCACAACTTGATGTAGTGGTTGTACCAACCAGGATTACAGAGATGTCTCCTTTAGTTATACATGAGGCAAAAGCTATGGGCAAATTTATACTCGCTTCCAATAACAGGGGAAACAAGGAGGTATTAGCCGGGTATACGAGTGCTTATATTTATGAGCAGAATACGATTCATTCTCTGAGGGTTGCGATTCAGGATGTTCAGCATAACTATTTCCCCTTTTCTGATTTTAAAAAGTGTGATGATCAGGATACTTTTGAAGAAACTGCCAGGCAATATCTTTCGCTTTATAAAAATCTCATCATTGAGCATTTTGATCGAAATACATCAGAGATTTCGGTAAACGTAGAGGCTTGAATAGAAGAATTACAATTATAACCGGACAGCATCTTACCGCGAATCCCCGGGTTTGGAAGGAAGCGAATGCACTGGCTTGTCGGGGTTATTTTGTTACGATTTATACAACCTGGTATAATCCGTTATTACTAACGGAGGATAAAAAACTGATAGATAAAGCTGTCAATTATATGGCAGCATTTTCACTTATATGTAAGTGGAATAACTGCTTATATGTAATATTGGCTAAGGGGGTTAAAAAAGCAGCCAATTATATGTATAAATGGTTTAAAATTTCCTCCATTTATCAGGAGATTTACCTACCTGGTATTCAGCTGAAGCGCATTTTAAATACTCCTGCAGATTTATTTATTTGTCATCAGGAAGCAGGTTTGTTACTTGGCGTGCAATTGTTGAAGAAAGGAAAGAAGGTTGCCTTTGATTTTGAAGACTGGTATGCTGAAGACTATCCAAATTGTTTTAGGCCTGTTAATTTGTTCAGGGAAAATGAAGTACATGCTTTGAAGTATGCTGAATACGTTACTTGTCCATCAAATTCTATGTCTATAGCCTTACAACAGTATTACAAATTTGATCGTCAAGTGTCAGTAGTGTACAACTCATTTCCGCCTGGCAATATTCAAGATAATTATATTCAGAAAATTCCGAATTCATTGGTTTGGTTTTCTCAAACAGTTGGACCAAACAGGGGTATTGAGGATTTTATGCATGTTTTAAGACAACTTGAAATTCCAGTAGAGATTCATTTCATTGGTTTTAGCTCCATTTCATATAGGGAGTATTTAGTGGAATGTCTGAATGATACACCGCACAAGGTTAAAATTCATTCATTGATGAAGCACAGTGATATGGTTAATTTTGTTAAACAGTTTGAATACGGACTTGCTTTAGAGGATTCTTTTCCCTCTAATAAAGATCTTACTATCTCAAACAAAATACTGCTTTATCTTCAGCTTAATTTGCATGTTATTGCAACTTCTTCGCAAGGTCATTTAGAATTAAAGTCCAATTTTGGTGATTCAATTTCTTATATTGAAACTGGAAGAACATCAGCAAATGTTGAATTAATCCGAAGGATACTTATCAGGGGAGTGAATAAACCTGCAATTGAAATGGGTAAATATCAATGGAAGATGCAGGAGCAAGTGATAAGGGATCTGGTAGAAGATGCTTTAAACAAATAAGTAATCGCAAAGGTACTTCTCATAGCATCTCATTATCCGCCTTCAAACCTTACAGCTGTCCATCGGGTAAGGTTGTTTGCCAATCATTTGCCGCATTGTGGTTGGGAACCTATTGTGTTGACGGTAGATGAAAAATATTATGAGGAGAAGCCAGATCCTGAATTACTGCAACTCATTTCAGAAGGTCAGCGGATTGAGAAAGTTTCAGCACTGCCTGTTACAAGACCGAGGATGGTTGGTGATATTGGTTTGAGGGGGTTTTTTCAACTGATACAACGGGCTTCAAAGTTAATTAAGCAGGAAAAGATTGATTTTGTTTACATTTTCATTCCCTCTTTTTACCTGGCGCTTATTGGAAAAGTCCTTTTTATGCGATTTGGTGTCAGATATGGTATAGATTATATCGATCCATGGGTCCATTTTTTTCCGGGATCCGAAAAGAAATTCAGTAGACACTGGTTTTCTACGTTAGTAGCGAAGATGCTTGAACCATGGGCTGTGTCTGCTGCATCCCTGATTACCGGAGTATCAGAATCCTATTATAACCCTGTTTTGAAGAGAAATCCACATTTGATTTCAACTGCAAAAACATATGCTATGCCATATGGATGGGACAGTTCAGAGCAGGCTGTTTTGACAAGGCTACACAAACGTGGATATTTGTATGGAGACGATACGAAGATCAGACTCGTTTATGCTGGTGCTTTTTTGCCCAAATCGAAGGAATTACTTGTAGCTTTTTTTAAAGTGATTGCCAATAATCCGCTCTTGTTTTCGGATGTCCTCATTCATTTTATAGGGACGGGAAAAAATCAAGTTGAAGGTATTGAGTCATCTATAGCACAATTGGCTCATCAATATGGCTTAAGCAGTCGGGTGATTATGGAGTATCCTTTGCGCTTGTCTTATTTTGACGTTCTTGCTCATGTACGTGATGCTGCCGGAGTATTTATTTTGGGCAGTACTGAGCCTCATTATACGCCCAGTAAGTTATTCAACGCAATTGTAATGAAAACCCCTGTTTTTGCTCTTTTGCACAGGGATTGCTCTGTGAATGATGTAATTCGTTCAGCAGACTGGGGTGTTGTATGTGAATATGAAGAGCAATTGTCTCAGGAAGCATTCTGCAGTGATATTGAAAAAAAGTTTATATCATGGAAGCTGAAAACAATCAATAAGGAGTGGTCTTTTATTCAGGAAAAGGTTGAATCACTTTCTGTTGAACAGCTAATCAGTCCCCTTGCTTCTGTCATGCATGCAATCAATAGGTAATCATTAAACATTATTTTTGTCGCACAGAATCCTGATCATAACAACACATCCGGTGCAGTATCATGCGCCACTAATTGAATTTCTTGCAGGGTATGGAGAGTATGACTTAAAAGTTTTTTATACAAGGGGTAAAGAAGATGGAGCGTCTTTTGATGTTGGATTTGGCAAGAAGCGGTCATGGAATATTGATTTATTGAAAGGGTATAAATATGAATTTTTAAATAATTGTGCATTTGAAAATAAACGCACTTCATTTTTTTCGATTGTCAATCCCGGTATAATAAAAAAAACAGCAGCTTATAACCCTACACTCATCATTATTTTTGGATGGAATTATTTCAGTCATTTGAGGAT
>CANHUF010000406.1 GCA_947463715.1 Sphingobacteriales bacterium | reverse complement strand
AGCCATTCGTATCGATGGCAAACGCGCTCACGCTCATGCGCGACGCGGAATTCAAGTCGAAATACCTAAACGCTCCGTCGAGATCCACGAACTTGAATTGCTCGACCTCAATGCACAAACGTTTACCATCCGTACCGTCTGTAGCACCGGTACTTACATGCGAACTCTCGGTAGCGACATAGCAAAACACCTCGGCTCCGATGCAGTGATGGTCGACTTGAAACGAACCCGAGTCGGCCCCTTCCAACTCGACCAAGCCCTCCGTTACGATCAACTCAAACCCATACCATGGGAACCATTCATCCTCTCACCTTCCCTCGCCGTCTCTAACCTGCTTACTCTTTGCGTCGATGATGTCCTCATGCGCAAAGTCCTCGACGGTAAAAAACTCCCTTGGCACTCGATCCTCACCCACTGCATCTCACAGGCAAAACCGAATACTACAGCATCGGATACTAAACCGTCGAGTTCCACGGTTGCCCTCCTCGATGATCAACTCGTCCTGCGAGCGATCCTAAAAGAAATCGCTCCCGATCAATGGCGCTGCGATAAAGGTATCGCTCACTGGGATGTCCTGCCCAAGAAACCGGACGCATCAAGGTAACCACGACCATTCGCGATAGATAGCCTTCCTGCTCAAGGGCTTCCCAAACGCTTTCTCAAAGTTATCCCACGGCGTCGGTAGGGTCAACCACGGTCCATCCGAAGTCGGTGCGATTGTGAAATCATCGTCCGCTTGCTTACCAAGGAGCACTTGGATCACTTCCCCAGACTCGCTGAATTCAATATAGCTGTAGTCATTTACAAATTTTTTTCTCCAAGCGCGACCGTTCGATGTTTTAAATCCAAATGGCGACAAATCCTCTTTATGCAAATCCCGCAACGCTACACCACTACCACTGACGAAACCATAAACCTGAGCCTTCGCCGGATCCTCAACCACAATCGCGACACAAGCTTTATCTTTTTGGATTGCATAGAACCCTGGATAGTTAGCGTGATAATATCTCGGTAAAAACCACTTGCAACCCGTGAAAAACAAACTGACACAAATCAAAGCCAACACAGTCAATCGCAACATCTTCGATTCCCCCAAGTTCCAAAACAACCATTTCGTTCACGATTACCAACTCATTCACTCCATCGGTTCGCATACCAATCCCCTTTCTCAGGATCGATTCGCAACGAATACATATGCCTGAGAATCTTTAACCGATCCTCAGGAATCTGACTCTTCCCGTTATCATCAAGCACAAATGGCAGATCCCAAAGATTCATCGGACACCAATCCAGATACCGCTTGACATGACTGAGGAAAGGTTGCCTTCGCTCCACCGTTAATGAATTGATCGTCGAAAAGACGGTGTCGAGCGTCGAGGTGAAAAAACCCAAGGTGTTCCCTTGCTGACTACCAAATGCACTAGGAGCCCAAGAAATAGCATTCGCTGTAGCGAGTTGAAAAATGTATTCGTCTTGACTCAAGGGCACCCAGTTTTCGAATTCGATCGCAACGTCGTATTTCATGAAGCTAAATACCCCAGATTCCTCCATTATCTTCGTTCCAATGGCAACTTTCCGTGTTATAGGAGAGCTATAAATCCGCAGAATATCCTCGTCGATACCTCTAAACCGGAACTTGGCATCCCCATCAAGTTCAGCTAACTCCATCATCGCTCGCATATTCAATCGTTGAACGATTAAATTGCTTGAAAAGTGCCCTCCGATTTCTCCATGACCCCCAGGAGATTTCATTAACCGCAGCTTCAAATCATCATCTTGGAAAAAGCGTGTCGCTGGAAAAAAGCTTCTGTCTTCATTCGCAGCATAGATAATCGACATGGCTTTCGTGTTTCTCGACTGAACAGCTTTTACAAAGTTCCCATCGCGTCCGGTTTCAGACCATTCCACAAGCATCGAGCTATGCCCAGGATAAACATACGAATAAACGGGATCGAGCAATCCTAAGAAATCTACTTCGATGTTGTAAACCGATAACATCTTCGAGAACTCGTGGGCCATCGCCGCACCCCGACTCCAACCAAACACATGAATCTTTTGCCACGGCTTATAGAAAGTCAAGAAATCAGCCTCGATTCGTTGAATTATCGATGCCCAACCAATCCCAATCGCTTGATCCGCCCAGACGCGACTCGCCGTTGGATACTCAATGGGATTGCCAATTCCACCATAGTAAAACTTGCTCCCCTCGTAAACGTTGTACAACTTTTCCACATTACCTATTCCATGGAAATGCATGCCCGTTCCCGCAATGAATATTCCATATTGCTCAGATTGCGGGGCGAACACATATGGTGAAATGAGTCCATCGAGCAGTCGACTCACTTCCGATGGTCCACCGACCTGCAACTCACCCGCCCACGTCTCGATAGCGCTGTAAAGCACACGCTTGCCGGTCTCTAAGTACACCCATCCATGCGGGTCTATACGCCCGATCTTGGTCTCGATGTACTTTACCTTTCCTGACTTATCCACTGCGCCACCCGGGACCAATGATCGCCAATAAACGTCACTTCCACGCCGCACCACTTCATCACGCTTACTTTGACCAAGCAGTTTCTTCGGTCCTAATACCACCTCCGAATCCCAATTCTTCGTGTCGATGTGATTTCTAAGTTTATTGCCAACATCCATTTCCAACGGAGTCGAACTCATCGATCGCAAACTTCGGTAATGGATCGATAAACTTCCTAGTAACTCGCTCCACTGATTCGCATCCGACACGAAGAATCGATCAAGCGATACCGGTTTGGGCTGAACCTCCTCGCGAGGTGACTTGAGCAACTCCCAATCAGTGGATCGGTCGATGATCATCGCGCCGTAATCAGGCCGTTGATTCGCATCGAGCAAACGAACATGACTCTCCATCCATCGGAAAATATCCTGATGCTCGCCAGTACCGATTAAGTCCTCCCAAGGTTGCTGTAGTTCCTCGACGGAATCGGGTAGCACCTGTATCTGCGGTGTCTTGTATGCCGAAGGTACGATCGACAGCGCCATATCGGACGTAATGATCGCGCTCGGATTATCCATGCGAGCCACCTTCCCATCAGCCTGACTCCACTCCCCTTGCCTATCGATCAACTCTCGATTCCATCGTGTCAGCGCTTCCCAATGCCCGCTACCCCATTGCTCACTGGGACTTCGCACCCACTCGAGAAACCCGGTATCTCGCCATCGCATCACATCAACCTCAAGAACTTCCCAAGGTGCACTCTTACCGATGAGAAGATCTTCTCGAATT
>CANHUF010000405.1 GCA_947463715.1 Sphingobacteriales bacterium | reverse complement strand
AGTCACTTTTGACATGGTAGAAGCAGCCCCTGTTGGTGAACTTATCAAAGGTATCGAGGGACTTGGATACCAGGTAACCGAAGGCAGTCAGGTAACTGCAGCACCTAAAAAAGGATTTCTGCACAGCCAGACACAAAAATTACTTTTTTGCCTGCCATTCACGCTGGTGCTCATGCTGCATATGTTTGAGTCCTGGATACACATTCACTGGCTCATGAACCCCTGGATACAACTAACACTCTGTATTCCGGTTTACCTGGTTGGCATGTCGTTTTTCGGAAAAAGTGCTGTCATCAGCCTGAAAAACAAAATGCCTAACATGAATGTACTCGTGGCATTGGGTGCTTCTGCAGCATTCTTCTACAGCCTTACGGGCACCCTGATGGGACGTGGAGAGGAGTTCCTTTTTTATGAAACTGCTGCTACCATCATCACACTTGTATTTTTTGGTAATTACCTGGAAGACCGTTCCATGCAGTCGACCCAGCGTGCCCTGAAAGCCCTCATGAAGTCCCAAAAAGTGATGGCCAATATGATTGCTTTTGATGAAAATCATCAGGAGGTAATTTTCCCCATCGAAAATACACAACTGAAGGTAGGCGACCTCATCCTTATCCGAAGCGGTGAACAGGTTCCAATTGATGCAAAAATCCTGTGGGGCGACGCACATGTAAATGAATCCCTGCTCACCGGGGAAAGCATCCCCATACACAGGCAGGCTAAAGATAAAATCATCGGTGGCAGTGTGCTCGAGTCAGGCTCGGTCAAAGCTCAGGTTACTGCCACTGGTAATGATACAGTTTTATCTGGCATACTGCAGCTGGTAAAGCAGGCACAGGGGGAGAAGCCCCCAATCCAGCACCTGGCAGATAAAATAAGTGCGGTTTTTGTTCCCCTCGTGATCGGTATTGCAGCTGTGACCTTTGTTGTTAACTTTTTTGTTACAGACACGTTTACTGATGCGCTGATGCGCAGCATCGCCGTGATGGTCATAGCCTGCCCCTGCGCCATGGGGCTTGCCACACCGGCTGCCATAGCAGTTGGAATGGGAAGAGCGGCACGATCTGGCATACTCTTCCGCAACGCCACCAGTCTTGAAAACTTCAGAACAATAACACAGGTTGTGTTCGACAAAACAGGTACCCTTACAACAGGGGGCTTCAAAATGTCTGCCTTCGATACCATGGGCATGCCTGAAGAAGACTGGAAAACAATTATTTATTCACTTGAAAAATACTCAAACCATCCCATCGCCCAATGTATCTCTTCCACATTCAGGATGAAATCAGAAATCCGATGGGAAAAAATAGAAGAGGTCAAAGGCCTGGGCATGAAAGGCACCGACAAGGAAGGCAATACTTACTGGGCTGGGTCCTATAAACTGGTTGCGGATAAGGGGCTAGAAGGCGGACACAATGTTTATGTTCTTAAAAATGACAAGCTCATTGGATGGATAGATGTGCAAGATGAAATCAGGAGTGAATCCAAAGAAGTTATCTCTTACCTTAAAAGCAAACAGATCAAAACAATTTTGCTCAGTGGCGACAGAAAAGAAAAATGCGATCTTATTGCAGCATCCCTGGGAATAGATGAGGTGATTGCGGAAAAAACCCCTGAAGAAAAACTGACTATCATTAGTCAACTTAATGCCGCAACACCCACTGCCATGGTGGGAGACGGGATCAATGATGCACCAGCCCTTGCCAAGGCAACAATTGGCATCTCCCTCAGTGAAGCCTCACAACTGGCCATCCAAAGCGCTCAGGTAGTCCTGATGAATTCAGGCATCAAAAACCTGCCGTTAGCACTGGGATTGGGTAAACATACCTATACAACAATACGTCAAAACCTTTTCTGGGCTTTTTTCTACAATATCATTGCTATACCCATTGCAGCATTTGGATTTCTGACACCAACTTTTGGTGCCCTGGTTATGGGGATGAGTGATGTTGTGCTGGCAGTAAATTCCGTCAGACTTTTCTTTAAAAAAGTGATCTGATTACACCAATTGCATGACCCCACAGGAAATTCTGCGTCACTATTGGGGCCACAATGCCTTCAGAGCTGCCCAGGAGGAGATTATAGAGGCTGTACTGAATAAACAAGATACATTAGCTATCCTGCCAACAGGTGGCGGCAAATCGGTTTGTTTTCAGGTTCCAGCGCTTGCTATGCCAGGGTGCTGTCTCGTGGTATCGCCCCTCATTGCCTTAATGGAAGATCAGGTTCAGCGACTCAAACAAATGAACATACCTGCAGCAGCAATTCGCGCAGGAATGACCTGGCAGGAATCTGCAAGTGTGCTGGAAGAATGCACCAATGATGCGCTTAAATTCCTTTATGTGTCCCCTGAAAGGCTGGAAACAAGGGCATTCAGGGAAAGCCTGCGCCACCTCCCGCTCAACCTGCTTGCTGTTGATGAATCCCATTGCATATCTCAATGGGGATATGACTTCAGGCCTGCATACCTGCATATTGCCCGGGTAAGAGAGACATTTCCCTCAATTCCGGTTTTAGCACTCACCGCATCAGCAACACCTGAAGTTCAGGCAGATATCATCACGCAACTGAAAATGCGTGAACCCCGTAAATTCACCACTTCATTTACCAGGAAAAACCTTGTTTATGAAGTAATCCCCTGCGTGAACAAAATCGGAACCCTGATCAAAAGTCTTGAGTCATTATCCGGATCAGGAATTGTTTATTGTAAATCAAGAAGAAGAACAAAAGAAATAAGCGAACTCCTCCAACAGCAGGGTATTTCAAGTGATTATTACCATGCTGGACTTGACCAGGATACCAGAAGAACCAAACAGGAGTCCTGGCTATCAGGTGAAACAAAAATCATTGCCTGCACCAACGCGTTTGGAATGGGCATCGATAAGCCTGACGTGCGGGTTGTCATTCATGCGGATGTGCCGGACTGCCTTGAAAACTACTATCAGGAAGCAGGAAGAGCAGGAAGAGATGGCAAGGCTGCCAAAGCCGTGCTGCTGTATAACGACCGTGAACTGGCAGAACTACAGCTGCAGCCAGATATCAGGTATCCAAATATGCAAACCATCAGAAAGGTGTACCATGCACTGGCCAATTTCCTGCAAGTTCCAACCGGTGGTGGAGTGAACATTTCCTTCGATTTTGATTTGGAGACATTCATGAGCAGGTTCAAACTCAGCCTCTATGAAGTGCTTTACAGCCTGCAAGCCCTCAGGCAGGAACAAATAATCTCCTACCTTGAAAACGTCTTTCTTCCTTCCACTGTTCAATT
>CANHUF010000404.1 GCA_947463715.1 Sphingobacteriales bacterium | reverse complement strand
TGATCCACCATGCATTTGGGCAAGAGTTGGTGCTACAACGAGAGAAACAATCGACATAAGTTTGATAAGAATATTCATAGACGGACCAGAAGTATCTTTGAAAGGATCGCCGACAGTATCACCTGTAACTGAAGCTTTGTGTGGTTCAGATTTCTTGTAAAACATTTCACCGTTTATTTCCACACCTTTTTCAAAACTCTTCTTAGCATTATCCCATGCACCACCGGCATTATTCTGAAACATTCCCATCAGAACGCCACTCACTGTAGCACCTGCAAGGAATCCACCCAATGCTTCTGGTCCAAGTAAGAAACCAATGATTAAAGGTGAAACAATGGCTATTGCACCTGGTAGCATCATTTTTTTAATTGACGCTTCAGTTGATATCGCCACGCATTTATCATATTCAGGCTTTCCTGTACCTTCCATTATACCTGGAATAGTTCTGAATTGTCTCCTGACTTCCTCAACCATCGCCATGGCTGCTTGGCCTACAGCTTTGATAGCAAGAGAAGAAAAGATGAATGGAACCATTGCACCAATAAACAATGAAGCAAGTACTTTGGCTTTATAGATATCAATACCCTGAAGTTCAAGACCGTTCTGATTGATAACGCCAACATATGCTGCAAATAAAGCCAATGCTGTTAATGCTGCTGAAGCAATAGCAAATCCTTTACCTGTTGCTGCTGTGGTGTTACCAACGGCATCAAGAACATCTGTTTTTTCCCTTACATCCTTTGGAAGTTCACTCATTTCAGCGATACCACCTGCATTATCTGCGATAGGACCAAATGCATCAATAGCGAGTTGCATGGCAGTAGTTGCCATCATTCCTGCAGCTGCAATTGCAACACCATAGAGGCCTGCACATTCAAAAGAACCCCAGATACCACCTGCAAGAACAAGAATTGGGAGTAGGGTTGATTCCATTCCTACAGAAAGACCACCAATTACATTCGTTGCATGTCCGGTTGAAGATTGTCTGATTATTGAAAGAACCGGCCGTTTGCCCATGGCAGTATAATATTCAGTGATGATACTCATTAGGGTACCAACAACTAGACCTACTACAATAGCTCCCATTACACCATGGTTAGTAAATACTAGTCCACGAAGTGTCATTTCAGCTGGCAGAATATAATATACAAGTCCTGCACATGCAATGGCAGTAAGAATAATTGATCCCCAGTTGCCCATATTCAAAGCTTTTTGGACATTATCTGTGCTTATTCCTGCATTTTCACTTATACGAACAAAAAATGTTCCAACGATAGAAAAGAGGATACCTATACCTGCAATAAGCATTGGTAAAAGGATTGGCGCAAAACCACCAAAATTATCCTGTGAAATGGTTTCTTGTCCAAGTACCATAGTTGCAAGAACAGTTGCCACATAAGATCCGAAAAGGTCAGCTCCCATACCCGCAACATCACCCACATTATCACCAACATTGTCGGCAATGGTAGCAGGATTCCTTGGATCATCTTCTGGGATGCCAGCTTCCACTTTTCCTACAAGGTCAGCACCAACGTCTGCGGCCTTGGTGTAGATTCCTCCACCAACACGTGCAAAAAGTGCAATTGATTCAGCTCCAAGAGAAAATCCTGTAAGGATCTCAATGGTCTTGATCATTTCATGAGAATTGGCTTCACTGCCTGGTGCAAATATTTGTTTAAGTATAATATACAAACCACCTAAACCAAGAACTGCAAGTCCGGCTACACCAAGCCCCATCACTGCCCCGCCAGTAAAAGATACATTTAGAGCTTTGGAAAGGCTTGTACGCGCTGCTTGTGCTGTTCTTACATTGGCTTTAGTGGCTACCTTCATACCAATATAACCGGCTAAGGCACTGCTGAATGCCCCAAAAATAAAAGCAAGTGAAATGCTCCAATGAGAATTGGGGTTGCTTTGAGACATGAATGCAAGGAGAATCGCCACGATCACAACGAAATATCCCAGTATTTTCCATTCTGCACGAAGAAATGCCATGGCTCCTTCTGCGATATAGGTACTGATCTCTTTCATCCTGTCGTTTCCAGCATCTTGTTTGGAAACCCAATTAAACTTAATGAAGGTGTAAAGCAGTCCGATGAGGCCCATAACGGGCACGAGATAAATCAGGTTTTGCATAAACTCTATAGGTTCTATGTTTTAATGATCTTACATGCCATGAAAAGGCAATGGGGTTGCAAAAATAGTCAAAACGTACAAATAATCAAGTAATTGTGATTCGATTAGGTATAGTTTTCAGTATATATAAGTATAAAATGATCGATTTTTGAGGTTATGGTCTTATTTTTAATCGATTATAGAGAAAAACTTAATAAAATGTTATTAATCAGTTCTCTTCTTCCCATTGTACATCGTATCCATCAAATATCCCGCCAATTTTTCGTGCCTGGTAAATGCTCCTGTTGAATTTATTGCCAAGAACAATAATGCAGGTTGAATCATTGGGAAATCTGCTGAAAACAGTATTATTTCCATGCCACCAGCCATTGTGGTAGATGATCTTTTTTGATGAAGGCATTTCTATTAATCGCCATCCAAGTCCATAGTTCCTGATTCCTTTTTTCTCATAGCTGTATCCCCTGAACGCTTCCTGCAGTGTTTCTTTTGTGAAAAAAGCATTTTCCTCAAGAGCTTTATCCCATTTCATAAGATCCCTTGCGGTGCTATAAATATTCTTATCCCCGTAAATGTCATCCAGAAACATGAAAGGTTCTCTGCGGTTATTAAATTTAAAGGAGGGGAGTACCACCTGTTGCATACTATTGTTAAAGACAAAACTTCTATTCATACCCAGTGGTATGAATAAATTTGTTCGAAGAAATTCAGCATAACTGCTCTTACTGATCTTTTCGATAATTAGCGCGAGCAGGGCATAGTTTGTATTACAGTATTCGAAATAACTATCTGGCTTACCAATTGATAATTTCCCGGCATGCTTTATGATTAGCTGAAGTAAATCTGCATTGGTAATGTTAATTTGGGTATCCCATCCCAGTTTTTCCACGAAATGAGCATAGTTTGGCAAGCCGCTTCGATGTGATAACAGGTTGCGAACAGTTATGCCAGCAAAAGGAAATCCTTCCAGGTAGTTACTTACTGGTTTCTCAAGATCAATCATAGCGCTCTCCTTCAGTTTCAGAATAGCCATGGCCGTAAAGGTCTTTGAAACTGAAGCCAGATGAAAAGCGGTATTGGAATCTATGGGTTCACCATTCAGCACTTCAGATAGTCCGGCATATTTTTCAAAAATTA
>CANHUF010000403.1 GCA_947463715.1 Sphingobacteriales bacterium | reverse complement strand
GGATTTCACCACCCGGGGGAGGCATGTGAGTGTCATATTCGGGGATGGTGCAGGTGCAGCCGTGTTGCAACCTACGGAAAAAGCGGATCAGGGAGTATTGAGTACGCATTTGCACAGTGATGGTGAAAGCGCAGAAATCCTGGCTATGTACAACCCGGGTACGCATGCCAATCACTGGAAAGAAGAAAAATATGCGAGTTTTGATGAAGCTGAAATCGGACAAATGTTTTTCAGCCATGCTATGATTGACGACGGACAAATTTATCCGAATATGGACGGTCCAGCTGTTTTCAAGAAAGCAGTAGTCAAATTCCCGGAAGCCATCATGGAAGCCCTGCATGCCAATAATTATACACCAGCCGACCTGAATATGCTCATCCCTCACCAGGCAAACCTGCGCATTGCACAATTTGTGCAACAGACTTTAAAGCTGCGTGATGATCAGGTTTATAACAACATCCAGCAGTATGGCAACACCACAGCTGCATCAGTTCCTATCGCACTGTGCGAAGCATGGGAAAAAGGACTGATAAAAGACGGCGATTTGGTTTGTCTTGCTGCATTCGGATCAGGATTCACCTGGGCCAGTGCGCTGCTGCGGTGGTAATCAGGATTTTCTATCCGGACTGAGCAGGAACAGCAGACTTACAAAAGTGAGCAAAAGCAACATTCCGGTAAACTGATGGGCAACGCCAAACCACAAAAGGGCTGTTTTATGCTGGGCATACAAAACTGTACAAATGCCCAAAAGCACCTGAAAGATTACAAGTATGATTGGCATAACCTTCAGCTTCTGAAATACTTTTCCAGTGCTGATTTTTTTTACACGCAGATACCAAAGTACTATCAATAGCGTAAGTAAATAAGCCAGGTTACGGTGTACAAAATGAACAGCCAGGGGATCATGTGTGAAAGTGCTCCAACTGTCGCTCAGCATAGATGATGGAAAAAACTCTCCATTGATGAGTGGCCAGGTAGTGGCAAACTGTGCTGCCTTCAGACCAGCCATGAACGCCCCGAAAACAAGCTGAACAATCAGAAGCACCAATATCAGCAATGTGGATTTTCGGAAATAAGGTTCTTCAAATCTTTCACCTGCATCCACCCAGGCCCTGAGGGCAAACCACAGCGTATAACAAAGGAGCCCGAGGGCAGCCATAAAATGAATCGCAAGCCTGATGTGATCAACATAAAGACTTTCTTCATTCAAACCACTTGCCACCATAATCCATCCCAGCAGTGCCTGAAGTATACCCAACAAAAAAAGTATGATCATGGGAATGATCATCCAGCGTTCAATGCGCTTTTTCACCACAAACCAGATAAATGGTATGGCAAAAACAACCCCTATCAGTCTGGCCCATTCCCGATGAAACCATTCCCAGAAATAGATAAACTTGAATTCAGATAGTGTAAATTCAAAATTCAGCTCCCTGAATTGTCCGATCTGCTTATACTGCTCAAAAGCCTGCTGCCACTCACTTTCATTCATAGGCGGAATAGCCCCGAGAATAGGCTTCCACTCTGTTATTGACAATCCGGAACCAGTAAGTCTGGTAATACCTCCGAGTAAAACCTGAACTATGATCATACCTACGCCAATAAGCAGCCAGATGGCTACTGCCCTCGACTTTTGAACGGATGCTTGTGCTGTCATGCTGCAAAGGTATTACACCATAAACTGGTGTTGATCATTTGATAGATTTTTTTGGGTACTTTGTACCCTATGCTTAAACCTTTTCATCAGAATTTACAACCTGAAGCAGGCTGTGATGAAGCCGGCAGGGGTTGCCTGGCCGGACCGGTTTTTGCGGGAGCGGTGATTTTGCCTCCAGACTTCAGCAACCCTTTGCTGAACGATTCTAAAAAACTCAGTGAAAATACACGCTATGCCCTGCGGGAAGTGATTCTGAAGGAGGCACTGGACTGGTCTGTTGCCCGTGTAGATGCGCCGGAAATAGACAAGATAAATATCCTGAATGCCTCTTTTTGGGCCATGCATCTGGCGCTGGATGCATTAAATACCCCGCCGGCTTTTATACTTGTGGATGGTAACCGATTCAAACCATACAGAGAAATCCCGCATGCCACCATCATCAAAGGTGATGGTATATATGCCTCGATAGCTGCAGCCAGTATACTCGCGAAAACATTCCGGGATGATTATATGCTTGAACAGCACGATCACTTTCCTCATTACAACTGGAAAAAAAACAAAGGATACGGTACAGCAGACCACCGCAAAGCTATTAAACTACACGGAAACTGTCACCTACACAGGATGAGTTTTCAAGTAAAAGATTAAAATACAAAGGTTTAGGTATAGATAAAAATGATGAAAGTATTTATATTTACTATGTTAAACCAACTGTCATTCTGCCTGTCAGAAGAAGCAGTAGGTCTAATGACTCTATAACCTTCCAGTCCCATTAAAACGGGCCCCCTTTTTGGGGGCCATTTTTATTATAACTGACCAATACCTTGCCGGGTTACTTCTGGCTCGTCTCCAGTCATGTCTACAATTGTTGAATAAGACATGCCCCCAATACCACCATCTATCACCAGGTCTACCAGTTTTTCAAACTTATTGTGAATCTGTTCAGGATCTGTATACTCTTCAACCATATCGCCGGGTAATGAAGAACTGAGTAAAGGGTGTCCGAGCTCTGCTGCTATGGCATGGGTAATCCTGTGATCGGGTACGCGTAAACCAATGGTATCTTTTTTACTTTTAAGGATTTTGGGAACCTCTCTGCTTGCCGGCAAAATAAATGTAAATGGTCCGGGTATATGCTGCCTGATAAACCTGTACTGAGGTGTATTGATAGCCCGGGCATATTTACTGAGATCGGAAAGGTCGCTGCAAATAAAAGAGAGGTTGGCTTTGGCAGGATCTATGCCTTTCAACCTGCAGATCCGCTCTACAGCTTTCTGCTGGAAAATATCACATCCTAAACCATATACGGTATCTGTGGGATAGATGATAACACCGCCTTTACGCAGCACATCTGCGGCCTGTTTGATCAGCCTTGGCTGGGGATCACGGGGATGTATGTTTATGAGCATAATATGAATTTTGCTAAGTCATTTTCTCCCGTGCAGGTAAAACTGCTGAAGCTCAGGAAATGGTCCAGACTTCACTGCCTCTGAGCAGCTTATTGAGGTCTCCCTTGCCTTTTTTAGCCAGCACTTCATCTATCTGAAGCTGCAACTGATCTTCATAACAAGGTCTCTCCGTCTCATAAAAAACGCCAAATGGTCTTGGAAGATGTCCTTC
>CANHUF010000402.1 GCA_947463715.1 Sphingobacteriales bacterium | reverse complement strand
TATCTTTACACACTTTTTGGACAATATCATGTGGTAGTTGTTTATTAGCCCAATTTCGCATATGCCTGAGTACTATGTCATATGTCCAATCACATGGATATATAGTAATAGGATTTAGAAGTTGTATATTTGACTTATTAAAATTAGTATTTGGAAACATTTTAATAAAATTGTAGCATAATTCTTCTACATTTCCATTATATTCTCTATAGGTATTATACGCAAGTAACAATAAAATTGGCCCACTACATGCTTCAACTTGATATGCGGATTGCTCACACAATGTAACGCTCATCTCAAGAACTAATAGCCAGAATAGCTCATTTGGTTTTACAGACATGATCCATGCATTTGGTATATGGTGTGAATGATTTTTTCTATTTAATTGTCCAAACACAATAGGGGTATTATTTTCAATTGCATTTTCCCAAAGAGGTGTATGATTCTTAAGAGCTAGAAAATCCATATCAACATAGAGACCTCCATCTATAAACATAATCATATATCGAATAAGATCGGCTCGATATATACCCTTTTTAAGGTTCTTAAATCTATCATATATACTTGGAAAATATTTATTACAATACTCCAGAATTTCATTATCGTCTAAGAGTTGATAGTCCCAATCTGGATGGAGCTTTTGCCATGATGGATGACAATAAGTATAATATGGATGAAATGTTGTAGGATCATGCGATTTCCATGTCTGCCATATCTTCATTTGAACTGTATTCTAAACTTAATATTATTTTATACTGTTAAGTTTAGAATTTTATATTTAGGATTTTATAATTTACGCAGTCGCCTTGGCCGCGCGCTTGCCCTTAGTGGGCGCAGGGGTGGTAGCAACAGGCGCAGGGCTCTGTGTAACAGCAGGAACGGAAGCAGGGACGGAAGCACCTGTCGCACCGCGGCGGCGAGCAGCCTCAGCAACCGCCTTCTTGTAGAGCGTCGTCTTGTCCGTCTTCTTCATATCATCCCAGACACGGTGAACCTCCTCGTGCCACGCACGCAGCTGCTGAGGGGTCTCGCCCTTCTGGCCACGGGGCACGCGGCGACGGCGGCGACCCACCTGCTTCTCAAGCTGTTTGGCCGCACGCTTGAGGTCCTTGAGGAGCTCCTCAACCTTGGTAATGCGCTCAGTAAGTGAAACAACGGTGGTAACATCGGTGGTGGTGGCAACAGTGGCGGCAGTGGAATCAACAACGGAGGCAGAAGACATTTTTAATTGTTCTAATATATTATGTTGGGGTGTTTTTAAATGGCAAATTAAACGCACATATTTTCTAATTAAAAAATACTTAGATTTGTGACAGCAAAAATTGAAACATAATATTATCCCTTAATAGTCTGCACCAAAACAATGGAATCCGCACAATTCTATGAAACACTTTACAAGAAGATGGCATTCCATGGATTTTCCGATATCTGGTATGCAAACACCTATGCTGTTGGAACTGTTCTAAATGAACCTGATTTCAATCAGCGATGGCATGTCGGAGTTTGGACCGGTCCTAACAGGGATATGCTCTGTCTAAAACAATGTTATACTAATGAGGAAGCATCGCGCTGGCTCTCACCCTCAGGGAATGATATCCAGGAAGCCTTTGAAAAATCTGTCCAGAAGCTCGAAATGATGACATCGCTCAGAGCCGTTTGAGTTGCTTGATCTCTTTCTTTAGTCTTTTGAACCGCCCTATTCTTCGTTCATAGCGAGCATCCTCCTCAATAAACTCTTCATCACTAGAAACACCACCATTATCTATATCAGATCTACTAATACCATCATGTTGGGCCATCATATCAAGTTTTTTTTGCTGGAAGAAAGAATCAAGGCTATAAATATCATTTTTATTCATGCGTGTATTATATACACCACATGATACAAATATGAATACTGCTCCGTCCGCAGCATCAGGATCATTATCCTGAATCAACTGCATAATTTCCGTGTTTGTTGTCGGCGCTCTGGTCTGAATAAGTTTCTCTACAAAATCCTTATAGAGTGTGTCGCCATTTGTCCGAGGATGCTTAACTGTATAAGGGGTGGTGTTCGTGAATTTATATATTCCTTGGAAGAATCCGCGGCCACCTGGTCCAACCTGCTGAGTATGATGCCTCTGTGCGTAAGATGAACCAGGGAGATGAACTATAAGAGACCGCACGGCGGCCTCGTATTTGTTCTCAGATGGTTCGGAGCTATGTTTGGAGAGCCAATGGAGAAACTGTTCTCTGTGAGAATAATTACATAGGTGCCATATATAATTATCTATTGTGTTGAAGCTGATTTCACCTGGCTCGCATGTCTCCAATAAATAGGACCCTTGAGGGACAGTGTGTATGGTGTTTACCTCATTGTAGGCTCCATGAAACGAAATGAAATAGAATGGTAGGTATTCAGCATACCGTAGTGTATGGAGAATATTCATTTTGAAGGTTTACTGCTGTGGGTAGCGGCGGCAGCAGCTGTGCGAAGATGTTTTGCAGTATATTTTCCGTGAAGTTCGTAAGTCCGCTTTGCCTTGTCGGACTTCTTAGCGCGTTTTGTAGCCGGTTCCATACCACTTAGTGCTAGGATTTAGGGGTCACGCACCTATTTCAATTTTTCGCCATGCGAAAAATAGTTCAGAGGTGCTTCAGTAAGTCAGGGTTCATATAGAGGATAACATATATAGTAATCATTGTCCCTACATATAGGAATAATTCAGTTGACTTACATTTACCAACAACCTTCTCAATTGCTAAATAACATATACCCCATACTGCTACCCACCAGAGTTGGAGGAGAGTTATAATGCCGAGAATTCTAAGGATTCTAGAATCAAGCATCTTATTGTATCGGTCACAAAAAAATGGGTGCGCAGCAATCACTTAGTTAGACGAGCCCTCTTTACATGTGAATGATCATCAACAGTTAATCTACGCATCTGACGGACGATGTCAACTTTGCGCCGTTTTGGTGGGGGCGCAATGACTGTATTATCCTCGCGCTCTCGTTTATTTGCAGGTGGAGGGGCATCTAGTAATAGTGGCTGCTGATGCTGCTGCTGTTGGGACCAGTTTGTTTTGTGATCTTCTATTGACTGTAAAATCGCATGGTTGAAGTCTGCGAACGATTCCAGAATACGACCGTGTAGTCCTGAACGAATTCTGTTCCAAATATCATGTGCTTGAGCGAAACTGTTTACTGTTAGTAGCATATCGTAGCAGTACATGAAGTCGGGGTATGTTAATATCTGTTCTATATTTGAGGCCTTTTGATAACGGTATGAGATACT
>CANHUF010000401.1 GCA_947463715.1 Sphingobacteriales bacterium | reverse complement strand
TCACTGTATCCAAAATGTGTCAATGAAAGCCCAAAAGTAGCACCAATTTTATCTGCATGCCAAACACCTGAGGCGTGCAACCCAGTTACAGAAGGTGCAAGAAAGGTAAAATTTGAAAAAAAAGTTTGATGGTCTGCCGCTCTTAATAATGCTGGATTTTCAACAAAACTACCAGGTCCACCCCCAATCAGGGAAACGTTTCTGCCACCCAATGCAGCGGTCTGTGCATGCATGGTAATACCAAGGAAGTTATAAATTGAATTCCCATCAAGGGTTTGTCCGTTTACAATACCTGTAAAAAAACAAATCACAGCTACCCTGATTCCCTTTATAAACATACCCGAAGTTAGTCAGATGAATGGTAAAAATGAAAATCCCCCATGAAAATGGGGGAGATTCTTTAACCCTTAAAACAACCAACATTAGAGAATTACTCTCTTTGCTGTGTATTAACAATGCATTATTTAAAAAAGTTTAAAAAATACTAAAAAAAATTACACAAGTGCAATATCAATTACCTGGTTCATGGTTTTGACATAGTGAAAATTCACGCCCTTAATGAATTCCTGGTTAATCTCCTGCACATCCTTTTCATTCTGCCAACACAGGATAATATCTCGAAGTCCTGCCCGCTTTGCAGCAAGCACTTTCTCTTTGATACCTCCCACCGGCAAAACCTGACCCCTCAGTGTGATTTCTCCCGTCATGGCCAGGTAAGGTTTCACCTTTCTTCCTGTAAATGCTGATGTGAGGGCAGTAAGCATGGTTATACCTGCACTAGGACCATCCTTCGGTACAGCTCCTTCAGGAACGTGTATATGGATATTCCGCTTTTTGAACAGTTCAGCGTCTATACCCAGTTTTTTAGCATTGGCATGTAAATAAGTGAGTGCAGTACTGGCACTTTCCTTCATGACTTGTCCCAGATTGCCTGTAAGCTGCAAGTCGCCTTTTCCATCAGACAAGGTAGTTTCTATGAACAGTATATCACCACCAACATAGGTCCAGGCTAAACCAACGGCAACTCCAGGCATGTTGGCAGTTTTATAAAGATCATTGCTGTAACGTGGCTTACCAAGTATCCTGATTACATCTTTCTCTGTTAAAGTTGATTTTAGTTTGCCCTTCATCACAACATCCTTAGCCAGGCTGCGCATGATACTGGCCAGTTGCCTGTCCAATTCCCTTACACCGCTTTCGCGGGTATAATTTTCAATAATAAACTTCATCACCCGGGTTCCCACCTTAACAACATATGACTTCAATCCATGCAACTCCATTTGCCTGGGTAGCAGGTATTGCTGCGCAATTTTCTCCTTTTCCTCCACTGCGTATCCAGTGACATCAATGATTTCAAGACGATCTCTCAGCGCTGGCTGAATTCCCTGCAAATCATTGGCCGTGGCTATGAACAGTACTTTACTGAGGTCGTATTCCAGTTCAAGGTAATTATCATAAAAGCTGTTATTCTGCTCAGGATCCAATACTTCGAGTAACGCTGAAGATGGATCGCCTCTGTGATCCCTGCCAACCTTATCAATTTCATCCAGAATCATTACAGGATTTGATGATTTGACCTTCCTGATGGATTGAAGGATTCTGCCCGGCATAGCCCCAATATACGTTTTACGGTGACCCCTGATTTCACTTTCATCATGTAAACCACCTAAACTAAATCGCACGTATTTTCTTCCAATAGCACTGGCAATACTTTTACCCAAAGATGTTTTTCCAATTCCGGGAGGCCCTACAAAACAGAGTATAGGACTTTTCATATCTCCCTTGAGCTTCAATACTGCCAGATATTCAAGTATTCGTTCTTTGATTTTATCCATACCAAAATGGTCTTTATCAAGAACCTTTCTGGCTTTTTTTAAATCATAGCTATCTGCGGTATAGGTTTCCCAGGGAAGGTCCAGCATCAGATCTACGTGATTATAAACAGTTGAATAATCAGGTGTGCTGGGATGCATTCTTTCCAGTTTCTCAATTTCTTTCTGGAATAGTTCCTTAGCCGGCTTTGACCATTTTTTCAATTCACCCTTCTTCTTCATTTCCTGTATTTCCCTGTCATTGGTATCACCACCAAGCTCTTCTTTGATACTTTTTAACTGCTGCTGAAGGAAATATTCTTTTTGTTGTTTATCGAGTTCAGTTTTGGTTTTGGAAGTAACCTTGTTCTTTAGCTCAACAAATTGAAGCTCCTTCTGAAGAAGCTTCAACAACATTTCAGCGCGCTGGCGCATATCGTTCATCTCTAGTAATTGTTGCTTCTCCTGTAATTCACAATTGAGATTACTTCCCACAAAATGAATCAGGAATGAAGGATTCTCTATATTTCTAAGGATTATGGAGGCCTCAGTTGGAATGTTGGGTGACAGTTGAATTATTTGGGATGCAAGGTCTTTAATGGATGCTACTGATGCATCAAACGATTGATCGCCTTTGATCAATTCTTCGTCCAAGACATTGATCTCACCTTTGAAATACGGATCTTCTGCAGTAATCTTTAACAGTGAAAATCTTTTTTTTCCCTGCAATATTGCGGTTGTTCCGCCATCTGGCATTTTTATCAACTTAATAATCTTAGCAACAGTACCAATTGAAACAAGGTCTGCAATACCAGGGTCTTCAACCGAACTGTCTCGCTGTGATAAAACTGCTACCAGTTTGTCAGCCTTATATGCATCAGATATTGCCTTTATAGATTTATCCCTTCCAACTGTAATAGGAATAACTACTCCAGGAAATAAAACAGTATTCCTCAATGGTAATAGTGGCAGTTCAGTAGGAATAACAGTATCATCCGACCCATCTTCATTTTCATTCAGTGGGATTATCGGCATGAAGTCCAGTTCATCCTCCTGAGGCATAAAGTTCATTTTCAATTCCATATATATTCAATTACGACAAAATGACATAAAGCCATCTTGGATTACTTAAAATCGGGTATGCAGTTATATAGGGCAAGTTTGATGCCATAAAAAAAGTCCCGGTAATGCCGGGACTTTCCATCACTGAAGTCAAGTTTTTTAAAGCGCAAGTCCCAATCCAAACTGCAGTGTTTGGGACCTCCATTTATCATTTGTGGGTAAGTCATTGATACTGCTTAAACCAATTGCATATCTGCCATAAACGCGGAAACTCAAAACTTTCAATTGAATACCTGCAACCATTGCAAAATCTCCTGATTTGAAAGCACTCTGAGCATTTGAAGTAAACGATTTTGTTTTATCAACCAGTATGCTGTATTGAGGCCCAGCCTGAATGGTAATCAATTTACCAGGTC
>CANHUF010000400.1 GCA_947463715.1 Sphingobacteriales bacterium | reverse complement strand
TGATAATCGGTGAAGGGCAATTGTCACAAGTCAAAAAAGTGGATGGCGTCCATAACAATCGATTAATGGGTTCACCCTGACGCGAAAAGTTCAATATATTCGGGTCTCCTCTGAAAACCTTTTTCAGGGTATCCTGAAATTGTACGTTAAAGGGTATATAACGAATAGAATCAACATTGTTATACACCGTATCCTCATACTGTATGAGATCCTTGTTAAAATAAGCATAGACGCGATCATTCCTTGTCATCTTCACCAAATGCGTAAAAACATAGCAGCCTGATGAAAAAACCGTTGTCCTGGGCAAGATTAATTCACCCAATGCAATTCTGCCTGTAGCAGTTGAATCTCTGTCAAAATAATTGACTTTTAAATCATACTTCAGCGCACCATAATTATTTTTCAAACATACAGTTCCTTTCATCAAAAGACTGTCATTCTTATAACAGAAAATACTATCCAAAGATAAAGTAGCATCCAATGGTGTAACATTGATGGTTACGCTTGCTGAATCCGGACATTGGTAAATATTCTCACCATAACCCTGAATGATTGTGGTATCTTTTATCCTGAATGTAGGTGTGTAACAGTTCAAGCATCCTGGATTAGGGGGTACACTCCAGCGGATATTAACAGTTGGACCTTTATAATCAATAAGTGTCAATACATTATCTGTATTGGGATTTACAAGTTGAATCTTAGGTTCAACCCGAAGCCTGAATTGAAAACCCAGTGCTCCTGTTACATTGTTATCATAGGATTTTTCATTGATGTTGTTGGACTCATTAAAAACAGCAAACACAGTATCGAGCCTGTGTCTACTTGCTGCTACAATATGGGTAACAAAGGTTGAACATTTTCCTATGACTATATCCTGTGTGATATACGTATCGAAAAGCTTAACAGCGCCTGGAGTTTTTGGATCCCTGTCGTAAAAGGTAATAGGCAACCCACTGGGGATGGTATCAAATCCGAGATTGGCAATTTCCATCACCAACCGTATGCTGTCTTTTTTGTAGCAATCAACCTCTCTGAAAGTGATAACAGCATCGGGAGTAGGATCTTCAACTGGCATACTGAAAGTAGGAGACTCACTAACACAGGAACCATTTGAAGCTTCCAGCTTGATGGAATAAATTCCGGGTTTGGGGAAATCATAAACCAAATCAATATCTGTACTCACCATCTCCATTTCACCGGTAAGTGGATTAGTAACATACCATTTATAGGATGTAGCTCCGTATGATTTATTCCAGAATCTGACAGGATCACTGTAAACATCTTTTTCAGATGCAATGATTCGTTCTGTAGGAGAAAACCGCGCTACCACACCACAGTTGACAATCACATTTCCAGAATACGTTGAAAAACAAGAACTGTCTGCATTATAAGCTTTCAGAAGAACCTTAAACGAGCCATCAGCATTAAACTTGTATCCGGTCTGAAATGCCGTATCAACCATTGTTTCATTCACATACCATTTGTAAAAAAAAGTACCACTACTTGTATTTGAAAAAACAACGGAATCCCCGGTAATAGGATAAAGATTGGTATCCCAGTTAAAATTGGCTTTTACAGTATCAGCGCAAGTAGGTGTACATTCCTGACTGGTAATCAAACTGCCTGCATTGAAAACTTCAAGAAATGCACGCATCCTTTCTCCTTGTCCGGGTGTAAATACAGTTGGACAAGGACTTCCATAATCCATGAAATTGGAAATATTGTCTTTGACATCAACCCGAAACGGACCAGATAGCGTATCCGTTGCGCAGGAGTTTTCAGGATCATTACAGGGAGAAGACATTGTACTGGCATCGGGTGGCGTATCACAAACCATATCCCCTTCAAGGGTACAATCTCCATTCGGACAGCCTCCGGCGAATGTATGCAGCAGTGATAGATAATGACCCAGTTCATGCGCTACCAAAGGGGTTGACATACCTCCTACTACTGCACCGAAACCGGCGGCAGCATATCCACCTACTCCTGAGCGCTGCCATGCTCCACAACCAAAATTACTCGGCTGGATTTCACCCTGAACAGATCTTACCACCCACAGATTTACATAACGCTTGGGATCCCAGTAGTTGAGCATAGCAGTTTTAAAAGGCTCAAGCTCCATGTCATTATTTTCATAAAATGATTTCGTCCTTGTAATACCCGTAGTAAGTCCGCCATCAGGATGAGTTTTAGCAATACAAAATTGTATGTGTGTATCTGCACCATTTGTATCTACTGCATAGGCGGCTCTGTGAGCAAAAGCATCATTAAGATCAGCAATGGCAGCCATAACCATAGAGTCGGTTATCGCCTCTGGATTGTTATCAATGATATGAATGACAATTGGAAGCAGATAAATTTGAGTAGTGTCATTGACTTTAATCAATTGATTGGTTTCTATAGGTTGAGGGATGGTACTATTGGATTGTATTGCATTTGCAAAATTTGATTTTCTGGAAATTTGATTTCTGATTTGCCGAGACAAATCAGAGTTCCGAACAGCACTGTCGCTATATTTTAGATGCGCGTATGCAGATGGTCCGCATACTGCGGAAATTTCTTTCCTGGTAGTTATAAACTGAGCATCAGCATCTATGCAAGTATGAAGAAGAAATATTAATCCGAGAATTCGAAAGATCAATTGCATTTTTAAAATTTAGGACATTCTAAACTCATCAAACTTTCATCCCGAACCATTGTCCATACAAATGAAATTTCTGAACTCTGGTATTGGGAGGCTTTGGATTTTTTTGTTCCAATCCCTAAATCCTGACTAAACCCGAACTGAAACCCATTGAAATCTAAGCCCAGATAGGGTATCAGGAATTCATTGTTTCTACTCCAAACACCAAGGTATCCTTGCAAGTTACGATTGGAACTATTGGTCAGGATTCTATTCCATGCTACGCCATAAGTAAAATCCCGAAAATTATTTTGACGCTGATATTGGGCACTGTAATGAATGGAATTATTGGGATCAATGATGGTATATCCTCCACTGCTTGCATTGAAGCGCATGTTAATCCGATTCCCATCACCCAAAAAACCATTTTTGGGTTTTCCAATATGATAACCAGCAAACCCCAAATAAAAAAGGGTTGATTCTGAAAACTTACCCAGGTACTTGAGTCCAGCATGTAAATCGAATACAGATCGTTGATTACTATTCAGGAAAAAAGATTCTGCAGTTGGAAGATCAAACCCTGCAGGCGACAGTTCATCTTCAAAGTCTGCCTTCGCAGGATTGAACCGAAAGTTCAGGTAAGTTGATTGAAATCCAACTGTTAAGG
>CANHUF010000399.1 GCA_947463715.1 Sphingobacteriales bacterium | reverse complement strand
CGATGATACGCTTGTTAGCCTGGTGAGGAACAAGCCAGGCAACATCATCTGCAGTGAGATTATTACGCTGAATCAGTTCATAACTAACGTCAGCCATTCCCGTAACTGCAAACTTAAACACGGGTTGTCCGTCCTGAAACAAATAATGCATTTTCTGTGCCACCGTCTCTGCCGAAGGTGGATTAAGTGAACCGCCACCCTTCATGTGAAGGTATTTGCCCCCGCTTCCATCACTTTTCAGGATACTATCTAGCACCCCATATCCTTCTGTATCGGGTTCCAGCAATACAGCACCTGCACCATCGCCGAAAAGAATGCAGGTAGTTCTGTCTGTATAGTCAACTATAGAACTCATTTTATCGGCACCTACAACTGCTACCTTTTTATACCTGCCACTTTCGATAAGTGATGCAGCTGTAGTAAGTGCATAAAGAAACCCGGAACAGGCTGCCATGATATCAAAACCCCAGGCATGCTTTATCCCCAGCTTGTCGCATGCCACATTGGCCGTATTGGGAAAAAACATATCCGGTGTAATGGTTGCCACTATCAGACACTCAATCTCATCCGGATCAATTCCTCTTTTTTTACATAAATCCTGAACTGCAGGTACTACCAGGTCAGAAGTGGCCTTGCCTTCCCCCTTGAGGATATGTCGCTCTTCGATTCCGGTCCGGGACTTGATCCATTCATCATTGGTATCTACCATCCGCTCAAAATCTGCGTTGGTTAACTTGTCTTCAGGTACATATCCGCCTACTGCGGTGATGGCTGCTGTTATTTTTTGCATAAGTTCAATTGGAGTGCAAAGGTAAGAAATCATTAACTTTGAACCTACTATGATCATCAGTCTGACCGGAACCTTTGTACAAAAGACCCCATCCTTCATTCATGTGAATGTAATGGGTGTAGGCTATGAAGTACAAATCAGCCTCAATACTTATTCTGCCATTCAGGATAAGCAGGAAGGCACACTGGTCACTTATCTGCAGATCAAAGAAGATGCCCATACCTTGTTTGGATTCGCAGAACAAGCTGAAAAAGAGCTCTTTATACAACTTATTAACGTCAATGGCGTTGGAGCTTCTACTGCCAGGATGATGCTTTCTGCCATGAAGCCTGCTGAATTACGCAGTGCCATTGCATCAGGCAACACAGGAGCACTCGAAAAAATCAAAGGTATCGGTCGCAAATCTGCAGAAAGAATTATCCTTGAGCTAAGAGACAAAATGGTTAAAGCTGGTGTAGAAAGTACTTCCCCGGGCTTCATACACAATACCATGGAAAACGATGCGTTAAATGCCCTGATGGCACTGGGGATACCCAGAAATACTGCTGAATCAGCACTTAAAAAAGCAAAAACCATTTCCCCTGAAGATAACCTTGAATCACTCATCAAAAAATCCCTTCAGCTTATTTGATAAAAAAGCTACTCCACTAAAGTCTACCATAACGTTGAACCCGGTATCGCTGAGAACCATCCTTACCTCCTGGTCTATCGCCATAATATCTTTGGCTCATGGACAGCAGGATACACTTGTGCCTAAAGATACCCTTCTTTTCCCGCTGAAAGACCGCATGGCAGACAAGCTGTCTCAGCCAAACAGAAATGCATTTGACCTGAAAGACCCGGCTAACATCACCGACTCCATTGCCTACGACGCAAAAACAAAGGAATATTACATCTACGAAAAGATTGGCAATAAATATTACCGCAAGCCAACAAGCCTGACATTCGATGAGTACATGCGGATAACATCGAGAAAGGCAGAAAATGATTATTTCCAGAAAAGGTCAAATACCATAAACCTCCTGAACAGAAAACTGTCAAAACCCCGGCTGAACATGGGTGAGGACCTGTTCAACAGGTTATTCGGGAATGGAAAAATAGATATCCGTCCGCAGGGTGAAGTAAATATCACTGCAGGTTACCAGGGCCAGAACATCAAAAACCCAACACTCCCGGAGAGAGCCAGAAAAAACGGGGGACTGGATTTTGACATGGCGGCCAACCTCAATGTAATTGGTAATATCGGCAACAAAATGAAGTTCCCGATAAGCTATAACACCCAGTCAACATTCGACTTTGAAAATCAGCTCAAACTGGACTACACAGGCGAGGGTGACGATATCTTTAAGAAAATTGAAATCGGCAATACCTCGTTTGCTTCGAAAGGAACGCTTATCCCAGGTGCACAACAACTCTTTGGTGTAAAAACCCAAATGCAATTCGGCAAACTCTGGCTATCGACTGTATTTGCAAGTCAACGCTCACAGCGGCAGTCGGCCGGCTTCAATGGTGGTTCCAGCTCAACACCTTTTGAAATCAAAGCGGATGATTACGAAGAAAACAGGCACTTCCTGTTGGCGCAGCATTTCAGGAGAGATTACAACAAAGCCATGAAGAACCTGCCGGTCATCAACTCCCAGGTTCAGTTGCTCAGGCTTGAGGTTTGGGTAACCAACAGAAACGGAGCAACAACAAATGCCAGGGATGTGGTGGGATTGATGGATCTCGGAGAAGATAAACCATATCAGCAACCACCCGTGATCATACCAAGTGGCGCATTACTCCCCTCCAATGCAACCAATAACCTCTACAGCAAAATAATCAGCAATCCTGCAAGCAGAAACCCTGCACAGATTGTTAATTTCCTGAATGGCATTGGCCTCCAGCCAGTCCGGGATTTTGAAAAAACATTTGCAAGAAAGCTAGACACCACACAATATTATTTCAACAGACAGCTTGGTTTTATCTCGTTGAACATTTCACTTCAGCCTGATGAGGTGCTGGGTGTTGCTTATCAGTATGCCGTTAACGGAAAAATTTATCAGGTTGGTGAATTTGCACAGGATATTCCGGTGGACAGTACCAGCGGGGTGCAGAAAGTACTTTTCCTGAAACTTCTTAAGGCAACTTCTCAGCGTACCTCGTTACCTATCTGGGACCTGATGATGAAAAATATTTACCCGGTTGGATCTGGCCAGCTCGAAAGGCAAGACTTCCAGTTTAACGTCCTTTATCAGGAGCCGGGAGGAGGAGAAAAACGATACCTTCCTGAAGGCGACCAGGCAGGTGTGCCGCTGATTACGCTTATGAACCTGGACAGGCTCAACAACCAGAATGATCCACAACCTGATGGTGTTTTTGATTTTGTAGAAGGGTATACCGTAAACTCCTACCAGAGCAGGGTCATATTTCCTGTATTGGAACCCTTTGGCCATGACCTGGATTATGCCTTCACCACTGATCCCGCCCTCCGGGAAAAATATCTTTTCTATCCACTATAT
>CANHUF010000398.1 GCA_947463715.1 Sphingobacteriales bacterium | reverse complement strand
TATGAATCAACTGTTTATCCTGGTTGCACTGAACAGGATTGTGTACCGGTACTGGAGCGTGTCAGCGGATTAAAATTCAATACTGATTTTTATTGTGGGTATTCTCCGGAAAGGATCAATCCGGGAGACAAGGAGCATACCGTCACAAAGATTCTGAAAGTGACATCCGGCTCTACGCCTGAGATTGCTGAAGTGGTAGACCAGGTATACAAGTCAATTATTACTGCAGGTACACACAAGGCAACTTCCATCAAAGTGGCAGAGGCTTCAAAAGTGATTGAAAATTCTCAGCGAGACATCAACATTGCTTTTGTTAACGAACTCTCTAAAATCTTCAACAGGATTGGCATCGACACCAACGATGTATTGGCCGCTGCCGGAACCAAATGGAACTTCCTGAAGTTCAAGCCTGGTTTGGTTGGAGGGCATTGCATTGGCGTTGATCCTTATTATTTGGCACAAAAAGCACTTGAGGTTGGTTATCATCCTGAAATCATTTTGGCAGGAAGAAGGGTCAATGATGGCATGGGTGCTTATGTTGCGTCCGAAGTGGTCAAATTGATGTTGAATAAAAATATTGGTGTAAAGAATTCCTCCATTTTGATCCTTGGGTTTACGTTCAAGGAAAACTGCCCGGATGTGCGCAACACCAAAGTAATTGACATTCACAAAGAGTTAAATACTTACGGGGTCAATGTAACCATTTTTGACCCATGGGCTTCTCCGGCTGCTGTCATGCATGAATACGGCGTTAAAACCCATGATCGCTTTGATGAAGTAGGCAGCGTACAATACGATGCTATCATCCTGGCGGTTTCTCACGATCAGTTCAATGATATCAACTTTACTGACCTGCGCAAAAGCAATGCAGTTGTTTACGATATCAAATCTTTTATACCACTTGAACATGTTGATGCCCGCTTATGATGTACAATAACGTTTATCACCACAAGGATCTTGGTACTTCAACTTTTTTCATTACGGGTGGTGCGGGTTTCATCGGGTCAAATATTGTGGAATACCTCTTGCGGTACAAGGCCAAGAGGGTAGTGGTTTTGGATGATCTCAGCACAGGCTACTTAGACAACATCAAGCCTTATTTTGGTCTTTCCAATTTTGAATTCATTGAGGGAGATATCAGGGATTATGCTACCTGTATAAAAGCGTTGGAAGGTGTTGATTATGTCAGTCACCAGGCCGCCCTGGGTTCTGTTCCCAGGTCCATCAATAATCCCATCAATACCAACAGTGTAAACATTGACGGTTTCCTCAATGTGTTGACTGCAGTCAAGGAGCATGGGGCCATACAGCGAATGGTGTATGCGGCTTCCTCATCTACCTATGGTGACAGCAAGGAATTGCCGAAGGTTGAGGGAAATGAAGGCAAGCCGTTGTCTCCCTATGCCGTGACCAAATTAGTAAATGAATTATACGGTGATGTGTTCAGCAAGGTATATGGCTTGCATACCATTGGCCTAAGGTACTTCAATGTGTTTGGCCCTCGTCAAAACCCTGACAATCCTTATGCGGCAGTTATCCCGCTTTTTTGCAAAGCCTTCATCAATGATTTTTCGCCTACTATTTTTGGCGATGGAGAAACCAGCAGGGATTTTACTTTTGTCGAAAACGCAGTACAGGCCAATATCAAAGCCTTGTTGTCTGATGGCATCAACAAGCATGAAGTGTTCAATGTTGCCTGTGGAGACCAGGTTTCGCTGAATCAAATGGTTGAATTGCTCCAGGAGATCAGTCAGAAAAACATCTCATCCAATTACGGCCCTGAGCGAAAAGGGGACGTGCGTCATTCTAAAGCAAGCATTGAAAAGGCGAAATCAATCCTGAATTATGATCCTTTGTTTAGTTTCAAGGATGGTTTGGCCTTGGTCTATGATTGGTATAAAGAAACAATGGTTGAAAATCCAGCCAAATAATTCAGATGTTTCATTTGTTGCATGATAGCAAAGGGGCTCAGGTCCTGCATACTGCCCTTGGATCCGGACTTGAGTTGCTGTACCTCAGCCCATTGGTTGCTTCATTTCCTGATCAACCTATCCGTGGTGGTATACCATTGATGTTCCCACAATTTGGAGATTCCGGACCCCTGCGCAAACATGGGTTCGTGCGGGATCTTCAATGGACCCTGGTTGATGAGCGAGAGGATGCTGTGAGCAAAAACATTTCTTATTTTCTTGATATTAAGGCCACTGATTTTCCGGAGTGGCCATTTGATGCTTCCCTTCAATTGAACGCAAGCGTGGGTTCAGCTTCTTTTACCATTGAGCTTTCAATACTGAATTCGGGAAATGAGAATTTTTCATTTACCGGAGGTTTTCATCCTTATTTTGCCATTTCATCCCGAAAAGATATTCAGGTGAATGGCCTGGAGGTCTTATCTTTCCGGGATAGTTTTCCTGGCGAAAATGCTTATGTACTCAATGGTGATGGTTTGGTCGAGCGCCAGTACATGGGTGATGCAGAAATCCAGTTTTACAACGGTTCCCATTGGTTGAAACTCACTTCATCCGGATTTGATTCCTGGATGGTTTGGAATCCCGGAAGCGCAGGTGCTACCAAGATTTCAGACTTGCCTGATGCGGATTGGGATAAATTTATCTGTATTGAGCCTATTGTGTTGGCAAAACCTATCTTCCTTGAGCAGGGAAAAACATTCAATGCACGTTTGACGGTTTCGGCAATTGATCCGTTGAAAAGCTAAAGTACTTTAGTTTTTTGCCCTGAGCTGTTCATACTTCTCTTCCATTATCTTCCAGTAATTTTCCTTTGCTTCTTGGCTTAAAAAAGATACCTCAATCATTTTTTTGCCTTGGATTCATTTTTTATTCATCTATCAAACACCCCTTGAATTTGTTTGTTGCTCAAGTTCTTTGTAAGATACAGGTGCAAGTCTATGGCCAAACATGGAGAGCACATGATTTACTTTTTCTAAATTGAGATTTTCTTTACCCTGCTCAATTTTACGAATTACAGTCAGTGCAACACCTGCTTTTTCCGCAAATTCCAATTGGGTAAGACCAGCTTGTTTGCGTTTTTCTTTGAGAAATGATTTTATCGATTTCATTATATGCTTTTGCAGGTATTTTAATCAAATTTAATATAATATATCTAAATGCGTATAAAAATATATATAATACATGATTATATTTAATAGCGTATAATTAAATCGAAATAACCACAAAAAATGTTTTTACGTCCTAATTATATAGCAGCTGAAATTTCTACAATATGTAAAGCAAAAGCTTGACAATATGTAAAGTAAAATAGCTACAATATGTA
>CANHUF010000397.1 GCA_947463715.1 Sphingobacteriales bacterium | reverse complement strand
TGGGTAACTCCAGGCATAGCTTTGGCTGCCTTGTCATTCACCGACTTGATCTGGGTTCCGAATGCAGGTGGACGTTGAATCACTGCATACATCATCCCCTCCCGGTAGAAATCTAGTCCGAATAATCCCTTTCCGGTAACAATATTTTTATTTTCTACATTGCGGATAGGCTTTCCGATGAGCTTGAAGCTTTTATGATCCTTCAGCTTCACTTCTGGCGGAACCGGCAATTTGGCTGCATCCATAACGAGCTCACCATAGCTGGCTTTTTTACCACTGGCTTCATGCATCACCATCCCTTCTGAAGCGGTACATTCAGCCGGCGAAACGCGCCAGCGGCTGGCTGCAGCGGTTACCAGCATGAGCCTGGCCGTAGCACCTGCATTGCGGAGTCTCTTCCAGGAATGGGGAACTGCTCCACTGCCACCTGTAAGCTGACGCTCAAATCGATTGGTATCGAGCGGGGCCTGCACCACAACTACCTTGTTCCAGTCGGCATCAAGCTCCTCAGCCACGATCATGGCAAAAGACGTTTTGATATTTTGTCCGAGTTCAGGATTGGGTGATGCGATGGTGACTGTTCCATCAGGAGCAATGGACAAATAACTGTTGAAATCATGTTTCAGCCCTTCAACTAACTGACCCTGCATCGGTCCGGCCATCAGGTCTTCGAAAAGCGTGAAGCCCAGGAGGAGTCCTCCTCCGGAGAGAGAAACTTTCTTCAGAAAATCCCTTCTTTCGTTGTGTATAGTATGTTCCATGATTATTTCGTTTTTTTACTGGCCACCAAAACAGCTTCGCGGATGCGGTGATAGGCTGCACAACGGCAAAGATTGCCGTTCATCGCTGTTTCAACTTGTTCCAGCGTTGGATTGGGGGTTTTCTTCAAAAAAGCAGCTGCAGTCATGATCTGTCCAGCCTGGCAGTAGCCACATTGTGGTACATCCACCTCATCCCAGGCTTGTTGCAGGGGATGATCTCCCTTTTCAGACAATCCTTCGATGGTGATTACTTTGGAGGCACCAACTGAAGACACTGGCGTCAGACAGGCGCGTGTGGCGTTGCCATTGAGGTGGATGGTGCAGGCACCGCAGGACCCAATACCGCATCCAAATTTTGTACCTACAAGCCTGAGGTTATCGCGAAGTACCCACAAGAGCGGTGTGTCGGCTGCCACATCTACTTTAAGTGACTTACCATTTACATTGAGTGTATAAACCGGCATGGATTTTATTTTTGAAATTAGGGTTTCGGTAAAAACCGTTCACTTATTGTTTAAGGAAAACTTTGGAATAATTGATTTTTAATGCATCCATATAAGGCATGTGTTTTTCTACACGCTTTTTGAAGGCTGGAAAATCTTTGGGAGCCTTGGGCGACCAGGCAATCTCCGATAATGCCAATGCCCTGGGGTAAGTCATATATTCCGCATACTTGATATTACTGATGTATTCTGTCCAAACATTGGCCTGTATACCCACAACATACTTTGTTTCCTCTGCTGTAAGCTCAGGAAGATCGGGTTCGAAAGAGTAACATTTCGACAAAGGAAGATCACCACCGATTGCCAGGGGTTCTGTCTTGGAATCTCCCTGGTAGTAATCCAGGTAGAAGAAATTGTTGGGAGACATCACCACATCATGTTTTTGTTTGGCTGCTTCCACGCCACCTTTTACACCTCTCCAAGACATCACCATGGCGTTAGGCGACAAACCGCCTTCCAGAATCTCATCCCAGCCAAGCAGTTTCTTCCCTTTTGAAGTAACAAACTTGTCAATCCTGCGGATAAAATAACTCTGCAACTCATCTTCATCCTTCAACCCCAGCTTTTTTATCAGATCCTGACAGAACCGGCTTTCTCTCCATTGTGTTTTGGGACACTCATCACCACCGATGTGGATATACTGCCCTGGAAACAAGGCCATCACTTCAGTAAGCACATCCTGTAAAAAAGTAAATGTCTCCTCCCTGGGCGCAAGCACATCTTCTGAAACACCCCACCTTGTGGCAACCTGATAGATCTTATCCGGATTACAGCCAAACTGCGGATAGGCGGCGAGAACAGCCTGAGAATGACCCGGCATTTCAATTTCGGGAATGACATTGATGTATTTACTTGCAGCATAAGCTACAATGTCTTTTACCTGATCCTGGGTATAGAAGCCACCATAAGACTTGCCATCATACTTCTTATCGCGGTAATGACCGAGCATGGTTTCCTTCCGCACAGAAGAAACCTGTGTGAGGAGGGGATATTTTTTGATTTCTATGCGCCAGCCCTGATCTTCAGTGAGGTGCCAGTGGAAAGTATTGAGCTTATAAACAGCCATCAGGTCAATGAAACGCTTGACATCTTCAACAGGGAAAAAATACCTGCCCACATCCAGCATCATGCCCCGGTAACCGAAACGGGGTTCATCATCAATCACACAATTGGGAATGCTTACCGCAAGGCCAGTAGCTTCTGTACCACTAAGCTGTGGAGGCATCAACTGGAGCAGGGTCTGCAAACCATAAAATGCACCCTGACCAGTGCTGGCCTGGATTTCAACCTTTTTGGCAGTTACATTGAGCCTGTAACCTTCAGGTTTAAGTTTGGGATTTTCAGTGAACACAATGCCTGTACCAGATGTGCCTTTTTTAACTGTCAGTGCAAAACCTGACGCCCTGTTGAGTTGATTTACCAGCAGCTCAGCAACTGGTTGAAACATCTCGCTGCCAACAGTTACTGCGTTATTGCGCTTCAGGGTAAATGACCCTGGCATCGCAACAAGCTGCTTGGGTTGGGGAATAATGTTGTAGCTATTTTGTGCCTGAATTCCGGATAAAAGGAAGAGACCCATCAGGGTCAGAAAAATTCTGCTCATACGGCGATTGTTTAGGTCACTCAATATAAGCAATAATCTGCTTTTTACATCTGTAAGGAATACATTACATTCATATTATCATTAAACATTCAATACCATCCCATGTCATGGAAAGGAACAGTACTGTTTTTACTCCTGGCTATGCATAGCCGCAGCCAGTCCGTTGCCCCAACAGACAGTCTTTGCCAGGGTGCCTATTTTACAGAAGAACAAGGCGCAAACCTGCTTCAAAAACTTACACCGGAATCTCCTGAAAATTGGGCGAATCGGCGCACAAAAGTGCTGAACCAGCTTCAAAAAGGCATGCACCTGGAAACAATTCCTGAAGTACCTGCAACCAAACCGGTGATCCACTCCAGAAAAGTGATGGATGGCTATACTGTTGAAAATGTTTACTTCGAAAGCATGCCGGGACTGTTTGTAACAGG
>CANHUF010000396.1 GCA_947463715.1 Sphingobacteriales bacterium | reverse complement strand
GTCGCAAAAATTGCATTAGGTATGCAAGACAAGATATACCTCGGAAATCTTGATGCCCGGAGAGACTGGGGTCATGCCAAGGATTATGTAGAGGCAATGTGGAGAATTTTGCAGCAGGATCAGCCGGAAGACTACGTTATTGCAACAGGTATAACAACTCCTGTTCGTGAATTTATTAGGATGGCTTTTGCAGAAGTTGGCATAACACTTGAATTCAGGGGGCAAGGTGTTGAGGAAAAAGGGTATGTCATAGCTTCAGACAATCCGGAATTTCAGGTTCCAGTAGGTAAGGAAGTAGTTGCGGTCGACCCCAAATATTTTAGACCAACTGAAGTTGATCTTTTGATAGGTGATCCTACAAAGGCAATGACCAAACTAGGCTGGCAACCCAAGTATGACCTCCCAATGCTGGTGAAAGACATGGTGGAAAGTGATGTAGAGTTATTCAAAAAGGAGAAACTGCTTAAAGATTCCGGTTTTATTGTGAATGATGCTCATGAATAAGTTTGATAAAATTTATATAGCCGGTCATCGAGGTATGGTGGGTTCTGCAATCCACCGAAATCTTGTAAAACTTGGTTATGAGAATATTTTGACCAGGACTTCTTCTCAGCTTGACCTGCGCACACAGGAAGCAGTAAATGAGTTTTTTGAGATAGAACGTCCTGCATATGTTTTTCTGGCTGCAGCCCGGGTTGGGGGTATCCATGCAAATAACACATACAGGGGACAGTTTTTGTATGAGAACCTGATGATTCAGAATAATGTTATTCATTCTGCGTATGCAACCGGGGTGAAAAAATTATTATTCCTGGGTTCATCCTGTATTTACCCCAAGATGGCACCCCAGCCTCTTAAAGAAGAATATTTGCTGACCGGCCCACTGGAGCAAACCAACGAACCTTATGCCATTGCCAAGATTGCAGGTATTAAGTTGTGTGATGCATACAGAGATCAGTATGGCTGTAATTTCATTTCGGTAATGCCAACTAATCTGTATGGACCAAATGATAATTACGATCTCGAAAATGCACATGTACTGCCAACATTCATCCGCAAATTCCATGAGGCAAAAATTGCAGGTGCCAAGGAGGTTGTAATCTGGGGAAGTGGAACTCCACGCAGGGAGTTTTTACATGCTGATGACCTGGCTGATGCCTGTGTTTACCTGATGCATCATTACAATGAGGCTGGTCTTGTTAACATTGGTACAGGTATAGACTTGACCATTACGGATTTGGCCATGATGGTAAGGGAGGTTGTTGGTTTTACTGGTGACCTGGTCTATGATTCATCAAAACCAGATGGTACACCTCGAAAACTAATGGATGTATCCAAGTTAACAGGGTTAGGCTGGACATACAAAATCAGTCTACGTGAAGGTTTGGAAAAAGTTTACAGTGAATATCAGTCAGTGGTTGCTCATCCTTAATTAATACATGTGTTTTCTTTTTTTAAAAAAAAGAGTTCTTCCTTATTTCCCTTCCATGAGTTGTCAACTGATGTGCATTCCCATATTATGCCTGGAGTTGATGATGGGGCAGGAGATAGTGAGGTTTCAGTCAAACTCGTCAATGGCCTTAAAGAGCTTGGTTACAGTGAGTTTACTGCTACACCCCATGTAATGGAGGATATTTGGCGCAATGACAAAACGTCAATTGCAGCGGGATCAAACCGACTCAACAGTGCATTACAGGAGGCAGGTATTAACAATAAGGTAAATATTGCAGCTGAATACCTGATTGATGGTAATTTTGAACAATTGCTCAAGGATAAAGATCCGTTGTTGTGTATCCGGGATAATTGGGTGCTTGTTGAAATTTCCTTCATACAGCCTCCTATGCAATTGAAGGAAGTTTTTTTTGAAATGCAGTTGCAGGGATATCAACCTGTTTTTGCACACCCTGAGCGCTACAATTTTTACCACACCCAGCGAAAAGCTTTACAGGAATTGCATGATGCCGGACTCATTTTCCAGGCAAATTTATTGTCATTTTCAAATTATTATGGTCCGCATGTAAAGAAAGCTGCCGAATGGATGGCAGAAGAGGGTATGATTGATTTGCTTGGAACAGATCTTCACCACGAGCGACATCTTGCTGCTTTGCAGGACCTGAAGCTTACAAAGTCACTCGCAAAAGCCCTGGATAGCGCTAAATTGAAACAATTGAGATAATATTTTATTTTTTTTAAAAATATTTTTGCCCTTTTTTAGTTAAAAGGGCTTTTTTATTTGTTGATTGTTTAGGTGAATATCTTGGACAAGATTCAACAATAGTCTTCATTTTCATCATTTTTAGACAAATTGTATCAATTATTTAACTTTGCGAACTGTCAAATTGATCTGTTGTTGATTTTACACAGTTTAACCAAGTCTGATAAACTGAACATTCCCCCTAAAATTGTGTTATTAGCAGAATGAACGCATTTACCATAAAAGATCTTGAGAATCTTACTGGCATCAAGGCCCATACGATACGTATTTGGGAGCAGCGTTACAATTTCCTTAAACCCCAAAGGACAGATACTAACATTCGTTATTACAACAATGAGGAGTTAAAGAAAATCCTCAATATCTCTCTACTTAATAAATACGGGTTCAAAATTTCGCACATCGATCGCATGACCGAAGAGGATATGCGGAATAAGATTTTGAGCATCAATAATATCCATGCACAACAGGAGCGTATTGTCAATGCCCTCATTCAGGCAATGGTTGATATGAATCTTGAAGGTTTTGAGGATAGTCTTGAAGAATATATCCGGGCCAAGGGGATAGAAAAAACGATACATCAGATTATATTCCCTTTCATGGAAAGGATTGGTGTTTTGTGGATTACAGGTCACATAAATCCGGCTCAGGAGCATCTTGTTTCCAATATTATCAGACAGAAGCTTATTGTTGGAACTGAAGCAGTAAACCCACTCTTCCAACTCAAGAAAACAGGTTTGCTTTTTCTTCCAGAAGGTGAATACCATGAGTTAGGTCTACTTTTTATTCAGTATCTGCTGAAAAGCAGGGGACTGCGTGTCTTGTATCTTGGTTCCAATGTGCCTATGGATGATGTAGAATATGTTGCAAAGTATAAGAACCCTGACTTTATTTATACCCACCTCACTTCTGTCTCTAGTGTATTTAACTTTGACAAGTTCATTCACCAATCACTCAAGAGGTTCGGCAATATTCCCTTAATCATATCAGGAAGGCTTGCAGCAACCTATGAAAAGAAGATTCCTGCCCAAATTCATTTCAAGAAATCCTTGCAGGAAGTAACAGAGTTCATTACCAATCTCGTTTAATTTTTTAGTATTTTTCTT
>CANHUF010000395.1 GCA_947463715.1 Sphingobacteriales bacterium | reverse complement strand
GGACTGAATCCTGTTAGGATGGTCAGTTTACCTGTACTTTCAAAAGGCGCCAACATACCCTGAAGAACTGCAAGGGCCACGCGGGGTTCGTGACAGATTCTCGAAACAGCACCATCGCCGGGATTCAGGTTTGTTCTAGCTTTTGCAGCATCGGTAAGCGGGTAATAGTTTTTGTAATATTGCCTCACACCCTCACGGAATCCCCTATAGCTGGGTGGTGCGCCATGGGTTTCAATCCAGGGATGTTCATCCGGAGGCACGCCCTGTGATGTGATTTGTCCGCCAATCCAGTCAGTTTCTTCAGTCAGAATAACGGTAAGTCCATTCCGAAGCGCAGCGAGTGCTGTGGCAATCCCGCCAAGTCCGCCTCCGGCAACAACCAGGTCTGCTTCAAGTGTGCCGGTTTTGCTATCGAAAGACGGTTTATGCTTGTTCTCACTTGCTGCCAGCTGTCCAGTTGCCAATGTGCCCGCAACAGTGGCAAACGCTCCAATAAAGTTTCTTCTTTCCATGAACTTGTATTCTTTTGGCAAACTATTGATTTTAATGGAAATCATCAAGAAAGGATTCCCTTGCTATTTTAATAAAATCAGTACCTTAAACATCTAAATAATTGTTATGCATTCAGAACATAAGGGTCGCGGTCTTTTCGGCATATCATTAACTGCGGCGTTGGCAGGATTTATTTTCGGTTTCGACATGGTTGTAATCTCAGGTGCTGATAAAGACATACAGGCTTTATGGAACACATCAGCCTGGTTTCATGGTTTTTTTATCATGTCGATGGCACTCTGGGGGACCGTGATCGGTTCGGTGTTTGGGGGCGGACCAACAGATAAATACGGAAGAAAAAAAGTGTTGTTGGTAGTCGGACTGCTATTTACAGTTTCTTCAATTGGTTCTGCACTGGCTCAGGGGCCATATATGTTCTCATTTTTCAGGCTCCTTGGTGGAATTGGTATAGGTATCTCGTCTGTTGCAGCACCCACTTATATTTCAGAAATCTCTACGCCAGCTTCACGCGGAAAGCTCGTGGCCATGTACCAGTTCAATATTGTCTTTGGTATTCTGGTTGCTTATCTCTCCAATTACCTTTTGTCAGGTTTTGGAGGGGATAATGATTGGCGTTGGATGCTGGGCGTGATGACTGTTCCATCGCTCATTTATTCGTTTATGGTATTTGGTATTCCGGAGAGTCCGCGCTGGTTGCTTTCAACCAAAAAGGATCAGGCTGCCGCAGCTGAAGTAATGGCTGTTCTTGGTATGCAGGAAAATGATGTGGTACAGGAGGCGCCCGCAGCCGGTCATGGTTCCACAACAGGTGGTAAGGCATCCGTGCTCCTGCAGCCCCGTTACAATAGAATTATGTGGCTTGCTTTTCTTATTGCCTTTTTCAACCAGGTTTCCGGCATCAACTTTATCCTCTACTATGCACCAAGGATACTGGCTGCAGCCGGACTAGCAACGGAAGAATCCTTGCTTAATTCCATCGCAATTGGAGGTACCAACCTTGTATTCACTTTTGTTGGTTTATACCTGATTGATAAACTGGGCAGAAAGACTTTGCTGCTCATTGGCTCTGTGGGTTATGTCATAAGCCTTTCCATGGTGGCCTATGCTTTCCAGGCTGGTGCATCGCCTTCATTTTTGCTGACCTTCCTGCTGATGTTTATTGCTGCCCATGCCATTGGACAGGGTGCAGTGATCTGGGTATTCATTTCAGAGATATTTCCCAACCATATTCGTGGTCTGGGGCAGGCATTTGGGGCCAGTATACACTGGGTTTTTGCAGCTATCATCACCCTTGTGGCTCCTGTTTTCATTGATGAGGTGGAAGGCATCTTCAAAGACAATCCCTGGCCCATCTTTGCTTTTTTTGCCGTGATGATGGCCCTTCAACTGATTTGGGTATTGCTGAAAGTGCCTGAAACCAAAGGGGTTTCACTGGAAGAAATCGAGAAAAAACTGGTTACTCAATAAATTCATTTCACATGGCTTATCCCAGCATTTATGATGATGCCACAACACTGGAACTGTGCATGCGTATTGATGGCTTAACCTCACAATCAAAAGGGTTATGGGGGAAAATGACCATTTCCCAGATGCTCAAGCATTGTACAATTCCATATAAACCCATCATGGATCAGGGAGAAGTAAAAAAAGGGCCCTGGTATATCCGAATAATAGCTGGATTATTTTTCAAAAAGGCGATGGTCAATGAAGTAGATTATCCCCATAACCTGCCTACGGCAAAGCACTTTATCATTCTCGATCAGCCCGACTTTTTATCCACCCGTGAATTGCTTAAAACGGCAATCAGGGTATCACATGCCAAAGGGGAAGCTTTCTATGAAGGAAGGATCCATCCCTGGATAGGCCAACTGACATCCCAGGAATGGAGTAACATGTTGTACAAGCACCTTGATCACCACCTCAGGCAGTTCGGAGTCTGAGGATTCAAATTGAAAATCATGAATAAGATTCTTTTAGTTTTACTACTCAGCGTCATACAATCTGCCACAGCGCAACAATTCACCGTTCAGCTTCCAAAATCATTATCTGATAAACCACTGGATGGAAGATTGTTGTTGTTGTTGTCAACTAAACCCGGCACAGAACCCCGTTTTCAGGTGGAAGATGACACCCATACGCA
The DNA here is from genome assembly GCA_947463715.1 of Sphingobacteriales bacterium. Classification (GTDB taxonomy): domain Bacteria; phylum Bacteroidota; class Bacteroidia; order Chitinophagales; family Chitinophagaceae; genus Pollutibacter. Next base: position 680 of record CANHUF010000395.1, on the reverse strand, counting down.
GCAGGTGTTTGGTATTGATGTGGAAGGATGGGTGCCCGGAACCACCAAAACCATTGATGCCAAGGCTTTTGGTTATCCTGTTGAAAGCCTGAAACAGATTAAGGATGGATCTTACCAGGTTCAGGCGCTTTTACACATCTATGAAACCTTCAAAAGAAAAGACGGGCATGTTGTTAAACTGCCGATGGACCGCGGTGAAGGGCAGCACTGGAATACAGCCCCGGGAAACCTTTATTCTGTACCCGCTGCTGTGCGCTTTTCAGGTGGCCAAACAGTTTTCCAGCCTATTCAGTTGAGTAAGGTTATTCCGCCAGTCAAACAACCCGAAGACAGCAAATATGTGAAACACATCCTTATCCAGTCAGCCTTGTTAACGGAGTTCTGGGGTCGCCCCATGTTCCTTGGTGCTCATGTACTGTTGCCGGAAGGCTGGGATACCCATACTGATGTTAAATATCCGCTGGCGATTTATCACGGACATTTTCCGGATGATTTCGGAGGATGGAGACCAACACCGCCCGATGAGAACCTGGTGCCGGATACCGTGAAAAGATTTAACCTGATTGGTTACAATAAAATTGTGCAGCAGGAAGCCTATGATTTTTACAAGGTGTGGACTGGTCCCGCTTGTCCAAGGGTTATTGCTGTTGAAATTCAACAGGCCAATCCGTATTACGACG